>NZ_JAKRFQ010000422.1 GCF_022347985.1 Photobacterium sp. OFAV2-7 | reverse complement strand
GCAATAGCAAGCAACCTTGAACGGGAGAAGGTGCATAACAACACAGCCGCCACAAGCAGAAGAGCTATAGCCACTTCGTAAAATTCTACCGTCAGCAAACCAGTAAGTACGTATTGCGGAATGCTTAGCGGCTGACTCAGCAGTATTCCAGCCAACACGACAAAAAACATTAGCACGTACACGCTCAATCGTTTTTGTTGCAACAATTGGGTCTGCCATTTAGCAAACATCATCATCGCACCCATCATGCGATCGAACACATCATTGGCATTCGGTAAAGTAATGGGTATGCGCTCCCGCCAAGCCAAAATATGAGGAACGACTTTATACAGGATGTAACCTAAGACCAGAGTCACAGCACTCAAGAGCAATGGCACATTAAAGCCTTGCCACAATTTCACAACCTCTGGATTAGTATTCGGATACGCAAAAAGCACGCCTGGAGAAACCACGTGAGTATTCAACCAGCCGAGTCCTATCACCGGGGCCATAATACTACCGAGCGCCAATACAATAGGGGGAAGCCATAGTCCCAGATCTGACTCAACAGGCTTTGCCGGGGTGGGCTCACCGGTGTAATGGGCAAGAAATGGCTTAATAACCAGAGTTAGCGCAAGTGCCGCCATCAGTGCGTTAACCACAAGAAACGTTGCCGTTGCCCAGCTACTGATCTCCACGGCAGCTTTGTACATATACTCTTTACTCAAGAAGCCAAGTAACGGTGGTACGCCAGATTTAGACAATGCGGCAACAACAGCCGCAATCAAACTCAGCAGCAACACCGATTTCAAGCCGCGCAACACACGAATGTCCCGTGTACCGGTTGCTTTATCAATATTACCGGCAACCATGAACAGCCCAGCCTTGTAAAACGAATGGGCCAGAATGAACAATAGCATTGCCGTTATCGCCAACTCGGTGCCTATGCCAAGTAACAACGTCAGCTTGCCCAGTGCAACATTGGTGCTGTATGCCAGCATCAATTTCAGATCAGTTTGTCTGAGCGCCAGAATTGCACACCATATCGCCGTGAATCCGCCTACAATGCCCAGGGTATAAAACCAAATCTCACTCTGCGAATAGACCGGAGATAAACGGGCCAGCAAATAAATACCAGCTTTAACCATAGTTGCTGAGTGCAAATAAGCGCTGACCGGTGTGGGGGCTGCCATCGCGTTGGGTAACCAGAAGTGAAACGGAAACTGAGCGGACTTGGTGAAGGCACCGAGCAGAATCAGCACTAAAGACGGCACAAACAAATTGTGCCGAGCGATTAAAGAAGACTGTTCGATAATTACGTTCAACTCGTAACTGTCGGTTATCATTCCGAGGAGAATCAAACCAGCCAGCAAGGCCAAGCCACCCGCACCGGCTACAATCAGTGATTGCAGCGCATTTTTACGTGATTTAGGGTTCTCATGATCAAACCCGATCAGTAGGTATGAAGTGATAGTGGTCAATTCCCAGAAAACGAACAAAAGGAGGATATTATCGCTCATCACAACACCAAGCATGGCCAACATAAACAGTGTGAGATAGAGATGAAAAGAAAAACGGGACGATTTACCGCGTAGATACGCAAGTGCATAAAGTTGAACTAACACCCCTATACCACTTATCAAACAGGCGAATGAAAATGAAAGGCTGTCCAGCCGAAAGCTCAAGTTAATATCTAGGCTCGGAGCCCATAATAACCGCCATTGTCCCCCTTCAGGCTGATACCAATACAATAGAGAAATCAGTATCAGTATTGGGAACAATAGGAATATGAGTAATATATATTGATGTTTTGTCCTACCATCACAATATCTATTGCCTGTTTGATTAGTGTCCATCATTGCTTAGTTGGCTATGACTTTCCCCCTGAATACAGACTTAAATTTTATACCTTGCGCTCATAGTCCAGTGTGAACATTTTTAAGAGTCACGTACAAAATATTCCGAGTACAGAACTTAAAAACAATACTTATCAACCAAGGGATAAGGCTTCAGACACTACTTATTGAGCAAAGCATATTTACTCATTAAAAAAGGGAGCTTTCGCTCCCTCAGTCCATTAGATATTTACCATTAAGCATTTTTAGGTGGGGTAAACGCCATCAGCTCAGGCGCCTTGCCCTGATATTTCTCGATACGAACCAGTGATGAGTTCGCCGCACATCCATTGGACAGACGAGAGGTAGGGATATCACGGGTTAGTACATTTGGACCACCATTGCGACAAAGGCCATTTTCATCCTGATCCGGCCAGGCACCTTCGTGCACACAAACCGTCCCTTTCTTAATGCCTTCAGTCACTACCGCACCAACCAGAATTTCACCACGGCCGTTATAGGCTCTGACCAAGTCGCCATCTTTAATTCCGCGCACCTTGGCATCTTCAGAATTGATGGAGATAGGCTCACGGTTTGCCACCGCATATTCATCGCGCAGCTTGGCGTAGTTGAACTGGCTATGTAGGCGGTGCGCAGGGTGTGAAGTAATAAGTGTCAGTTCGCCTTGTTTGGCACTGCCAACCCACTCATCAGGTATCATCCAGGTAGGGTGTGCAGGACAGTCTTCAAGACCGAAACCTTCAATTGTCTTGGAGTAGATTTCGATCTTACCAGAAGGCGTACCCAGAGGATTCATGATCGGATCTTTACGGAATTTTTCATGGCGAACAAACTTGGCGTTCTTCTTGTTCGGCTTCATCTCAATCAGTTCATTCTTCGCCCAGAACTGCTGGAATTTCGGCATACGTACGCGGGCACGCTTGGCTCCTTTCGCCGCTTCATCATAGAAGTGCTTCAGCCAATCCATCTCTTCCTTGCCTTCGGTGAAGATCTTACGCCCCTCACCCGGCATCAATAGTTCTGACATACGAGCAAAGACTTCAAAATCGTTCAATGCTTCAAACTGAGGCTCCACCACTTTTGGCATGGGTACCAGGTGCTGTTTAGAGTAGTCACCGGTCATGGTCATATCATTACGCTCGAAAGAGGTCGTGATTGGGAGTACCACATCTGCGTGCTTGGCTGCTGCCGTCCAGTAAATCTCCGAGACAACAGACAGCTCAAGCTTTTGCCATGCCTTGATCAGGCGATTAGTATCTTGGTGATGGGTAAAGTTACCGCCCCCCGTCCACCAGATCATCTTCAGGTTCGGGAAAGTAAGTTCATGGCCATTGTGCATATACTTCATGCCCGGATTTTCAATCGCCTCAATGATACGGGCTGCTGGCAATGCATTTACAGCTTCTTTAGAGGCAGAACGCGCACCGGATTTACCGGCTTTACCTACCGTTGCCCCCATTGCAGGTAACGCCCCGCCATCACGGGTTGGGTTACCGCCGTTAGAATAGTGATAAGAAAGGCCAAAACCACCGCCCGGCAAACCAATCTGCCCAAGCATAGCCGCCAGGGTAGCCAGCATCCAGTGACGCTGTTCGCCATACTGCTGACGCTGCAATGACCAGCCAGACATGAGCATAGTGCGGTTGGTGCTGAATATGTCAGCCAGTACTTCCATCTGCTTAGCAGGGACGCCACAGATTGCTTCAGCCCAAGCCGGCGTTTTCGGTGTACCGTCAGTTTTACCTAACAAGTACTCCTCAAACTTATCGTAGCCAACGGTGTACTTATCCAAAAATGCCTTATCGTGCTTGTTCCGCTCTACCAGTGAGTAGGCAATACCCATCATCATAGCCGTATCGGTAAACGGGTGCGGCGCGATCCATTGGGCGGCATCACCAAAGAAATCGATGGTTTCTGAACGCATCGGGTCGATACAGATCAGTGTCTTGCCTGATTTTTTCAATTGATGGAAGAACTCAATACCTGAGTTTTCAGTCGAGGTCCATGCAATACGTAAGGTATTCATCGGGTTCATCCCCCAGAGCACCACAACATCAGAGTTTTCCATAACTACAGGGTGAGTTGTCTGCTGCTCGTAAACCTCAATAGATCCCATGACATGTGGCATGATGACCTGAGAAGCGCCCGTTGAATAGTCGCCAAGGTGGCTGGTATATCCACCGGCAAGGCTCATATAGCGGCGCAGCAGCTCGCGGCCTTTGTGTAAAACGCCGGAAGAGCGCCAGCCATACGAACCGGCAAAGATAGATTCATCACCGTATTCACCACGAATACGTAAATGCTGCGCATGAATCAGCTTCAGGGCTTCATCCCAAGATACGCGAACAAACTCATCCTTGCCGCGAGGCTTAGCCGGATTTGCCGGATTATCCAGATAGCTTTTACGCACCATAGGATACTTAATGCGCGCCTTGGTGTGCACCTGGTCCGGGCCAGTCAGCTGAAGACTGTTTGG
>NZ_JAKRFQ010000421.1 GCF_022347985.1 Photobacterium sp. OFAV2-7 | reverse complement strand
ACATTTCCCAGTACACCAAATCCGGTGTAACACCATCACGCAACTCTGCCCGCGGCGAGATCGCGATTGGTATCGGCTTCCTGCACGATTACTCACTGGAGCAGTCCAAAGGCGCGCCACTTGAGCTGATCTCACCATGTGAAGGCACTGGCTACGAAATTGGCGGTGTCAGCATCATCAAGGGTGCACGTAACATGGACAACGCCAAGCTATTCGTTGACTGGGTACTGTCTAAAGAAGGCCAGCAGCTGGCATGGCAGAAAGGTAAGTCATTCCAGATCCTGACCAACACCCAGGCAGAGCAGTCGCCAAACGCACTGGATCCGAAGAAGCTGTCTCTGATCAACTACGACATGGAAACCTATGGTTCTTCAAATGAACGTAAGCGTCTGATCAACAAATGGGTGAACGTCGTTAAGATGGGCGAATAATTCTCCTGGCAACCCCTTAATCATGAGCAGCAAATCCCTGCTGCTCATTTTCAACCAATTAACTCACAAGAAGGTTTCTTGGGGCTTCGTGCCCCCTGAAATCCACTAATTACAGTTTATTAAACAATAAGAACTGCGACAAAACTGCAATAAAAACAGCAACAAAAATAAAATCAAACAACTAAATTGGTACTGAACAATGAATGACTTAGCAGCTGACATCCCGTCAAGACAGCTCCAAAGTTCAGAACAGCGTGATCCGGTCTTTTATTGGATAATCGCGCTAGTCGGGGCTTTCGTGTTACTGCCATCCTTCGCCCTGGATTACGGGGTTTTTGAATCTACCTCGCAGGAGTTCAAAGATGCTATGGGCTGGAGCAGCATGAACATTTCATGGCTGTGGTTCGCCCTGCCGTTAGCGCTATTGATCCGCCCGTTCAAGGCGCAGAACAAATATGCCAAAAAGCGCCATCACTTCGACATCGGCTACACCAGCTTCTGTATGCTCTTTACCCTGATCACATCCTGGTACACAGAGCAGGGGCTAGGCTATGCCACGATTATTCTGTTTATTGCGCTTGGCTGCGTGCTCACTCTGGCACTCGCGCGATTGGAATACCTGGGCGGTGATGTCTTCGTCATCGGCGCGCTTGTTAGTATCGTATCGCTGATCTCTGTCTTTATTATCTATCCGAGCATCGCCATTTTTGTTCCTATGTTCAAAGACGACATGGGCAACTTCGTGATGTGGCAGTTCATCGATATTCTGACCCGTTCGCAGATCGTCCAAATCATTCTTAACTCGATAACGCTTGGCACCTCGGTCGGGATCACGGCAACCTTCTTCGGCCTGATCTTTGCGATATATACCACCCGAATCGCCAAGCGTTCAGCGTTCATCGCCCGAATTTTTTCTATCCTGCCTATCGTAACACCGCCGTTTGTTGTCGGCCTTGGTGTAACTCTTATGCTGGGTCGCTCAGGTTACATTACCGAGCTGATGGTCGACTGGTTTGGCCTGCAGCAGACCAACTGGCTGTACGGCTTTACCGGGATCTGGATGGCGCAGGTACTGGCTTTCGCGCCGATGTCTTTCATGATCCTCGACGGAGCAATGAAATCGCTGCATCCGTCACTGGAAGAAGCGTCCTATACCCTGCGCGCCAATCGCTACCAGACCTTCTTCAAAATCGTCATGCCGCTGCTAAAACCAGCCCTGGCCAACTCTTTCCTTATTATCTTCGTCCAGTCACTGGCCGACTTCAGTAACCCATTGGTACTGGGCGGTAGCTTCGATGTACTGGCTACCCAGATCTACTTCTACATTGCCGGCGCACAGCTCGACTACGCCTCTGCCAGTACCCTGGGCGCAGTACTGCTATTGTTCTCACTGGCTATCTTCGTGATCCAGTATGTCTGGATCGGCAAGCGCTCCTACGTCACCATTTCCGGTAAATCCTATCGCGGTGATGTTCAGCCACTGCCGACATCACTGAAACACGGTGTTACCGGTACCCTGTACTTCTGGATGGCATTCAATGTATTGCTGTACGGCAGCATTGTTTACGGTAGCTTCACTGTGAACTGGGGTGTGGACTACAGTCTGACATTAGATAACTACATCAACCTGTTCGGTATGGGTATGGGTGAAGGTGCGTGGCCGTCTCTCATCACCACCATGACTTACGCCGGTATTGCGGCTCCTATCACGGCACTGTTCGGCCTGCTGATTGCCTACATCGTGGTACGCCAGCAGTTCCACGGCAAAAAAGTCATCGAGTTTGCCACCATGCTATGTTTCGCCGTACCGGGTACCGTTGCCGGTGTCTCCTACATCCTGGCATTCAACGATGCGCCGGTCTACCTGACGGGCACCGCGGCTATCGTGGTGATCTCTATGGTTATGCGTAACGTGCCTGTCGGTATTCGTGCCGGGGTCGCCGGTCTGGGACAGCTGGATAAATCGCTCGACGAGGCCTCGCTCAGTCTACGTGCCAACTCGTTCAAAACCATTACCCATATCCTGATCCCGCTACTGCGCCCGGCTATCCTATCGACGCTGATCTACAGCTTCGTCCGTGCCATGACCACCGTCAGTGCGATTATCTTCCTGGTCACACCGGAAACCCGCGTAGCAACCTCGTACATCCTTAACCGCGTCGAAGACGGTGAATACGGCATTGCCATCGCCTATGGTTCGATTCTGATTTTCGTAATGCTCGGCATCATCCTAACTTTTGATTTCCTTGTCGGCGAAGCCCGTGTTTCGCGCTCAAGAGCCAACAACCAAGAATAACAACTGGAGACACTTCCCATGGCAAATGACAACTTTGTAGTACTTAAAAATGTCTGCAAGCGCTTTGGCGACAACACGGTAATTGGCGACCTTGATCTCGAAATCAAAAAAGGTAGCCTGGTTACCCTGCTCGGCCCTTCCGGTTGCGGTAAAACCACCGTACTTCGTCTGGTAGCCGGTTTGGAGAAACCGACCAGCGGCCAGATTTATATCGACGGCGAGGATGTCACCAACACCTCCATCCAGCACCGTGACATCTGTATGGTGTTCCAGTCTTATGCACTGTTCCCGCATATGTCGCTACATGACAATGTCGGCTACGGTCTGAAAATGCTTAAACTGCCTGCCGACGAAATTAAGCAACGCGTCGACGAGGCCCTGAAGCTGGTCGATCTGGAAGGGTTCGGCGATCGCTTTGTTGACCAGATCTCAGGCGGCCAGCAGCAGCGTGTTGCCCTGGCCCGTGCCCTTGTCCTCAAACCGAAAGTGCTGTTGTTTGACGAGCCGTTGAGTAACCTTGATGCCAACCTGCGCCGTAATATGCGGGAAACGATCCGTGAACTGCAGCAAAGATTCAACATCACCTCGCTTTATGTAACTCACGACCAAACCGAGGCCTTCGCAGTTTCCGACACGGTTATCGTCATGAAAGACGGCGATATCATGCAGCAGGGCACGCCAGATGAGCTGTATAAGTCTCCGGCTTCAATGTTTATGGCGAACTTTATGGGAGATGCCAACATCTTTTCCGGAAGCTATGACGGCCAGTATATTGATATCAACGGCTACAAAGTTCCGGCAGATCCAAGTGTTGTTGATGGCAAGGCACCAGGTAACTACAAGATTGGTGTTCGACCTGAGGCTATTTTACTGGCCCACGAAGGCGAACCTTGTCAACAGTGCATCGTTGAGAGTGTGGTATACATGGGATCCATGTATGAAGTTTCGGTGCGCTGGCATGATCAGGAACTGCTGCTGCAGCTCAACTCCTCGCAGTTCGATGCCAACCTGTCAGATCATGCCTATCTGACTATTAACCCGAGCAACCTGTTCCTGCTGGCAGAAAATAGCTAATTACCGTTAGCAACAATCATAATCCCCCTCAAGCGCCTCGCCCCCCACGAGGCGCTTTTTTCTGTCCAGATCGCTCTCTGTTCTCATTTTCCTCTATACCCAAACTACCTCAAGATGCAGAATTCAGAGTGAGGCCAGCAGGTTCAGTTCAAGGAAAATAACGGTAGGAATGGTGATCCCTTTCAACGTTATTTGACATAGAAATGAGCTTGCTGGCTCACTCCCAGAGGGCGAGCTTACTTGGCTTCTATGCGTTGTTACCGATTATTAATTTAGAGCCACTAGATTTTCTAATCGGTGCCTAGCCTAGAAGCCAAGTAATTCTCGCTGAACCAAGTATCTTGAGGTAGTTTGGGTATATATGCTCTGGTAAAATACAACCCGAAGCATATGAAAAATAACAATTCAAGGACAGTCGCCGTGAGCAAGTCAACCTCTGCCGGGTCCCCGGTTCAGTCGCAACAAACACCTAACCCTCAACATCCCGTTCTTACCCAAATCAATGTCTTTCCCGT
>NZ_JAKRFQ010000420.1 GCF_022347985.1 Photobacterium sp. OFAV2-7 | reverse complement strand
CATCGGCATGTTGCTTCTATTCATTGTGCTCTCAATGGGGCTCATCCCTTCCAGTTGGGCGAAAGAAGGCTGCCATTTGCTCATTCGCCACATGGCCTTGCTCTTCGTTCCTGTTGGCGTCGGCCTGATGAACTATCTTGATTTACTCTCCGCAAACACCTTACCGATTTTACTCAGCACCATTGGCAGCAGCCTGATTGTCTTTCTGGTTATTGGCGTGGCGACTCACTACAAGGAAAAATAATGATCTGGTTGGCTACAACATTAATTGTTTTCTATCTTGCCCGGTATATTTCAAAGTACATTCAGCACCCTATCGTCAACCCGCTGTTGATCTGCCTGCTTGTAATTATTCCTCTGCTGGTATGGTTGAACGTGCCATACGAGACCTATTTCGAACAAAACAAATGGCTGAACGCGCTGCTTGAGCCTGCTGTCGTCGCACTGGCATTTCCCCTCTACGAACAGCTGTCCCAAATCAGACAAAAATGGAAAGTCATCTTCACCGCATGCCTGGCTGGAAGCGTACTGTCGATGCTAACCGGAGCCGGCATTGCTCTGTCGCTTGGTGCCGACCCTCAGCTAACGGCAAGTATTCTACCTAAATCTGTCACTACGCCTATCGCAATGGCGATTTCTGAGCAGATTGGCGGTGTTCCGGCGATTGCCGCCATTATGGTGATTATTGCGGGTTTGTTCGGCGCGGTATTGGGTTACCCGCTATTTCGGTTAGTGGGCATTGAAGCCCCTATTGCAAAAGGACTGACCATGGGGACAGTATCCCATGCCCTCGGAACGGCAAAAGCTGCGGAAGAAAACTATCAGGATGGTGCATTCAGTTCGTTGGCGCTTGTTATCTGCGGTGTAATGACATCTATCCTTGCACCGGCCATTTTTCCACTAATCTTAAAGCTATTCAGCTAGGACATTAGTATTCACAATATATGCAGGTAATCGAATACATAGTTAACTTGTTGATAAATAAAGGCGTGAAAATTAAAATCTGTGTGACACCACTCTCATTTATGTAATGCATGTAACGATGATTATGTATCTGTGACAAAGGTCACACATGAAATTAATCACTACGCCTACAATGTTTCTCCATACACAATACGGAGTAACACTCATGCATACTAAAGTGATGGATGCTTTAGGCACTTTACCCTCTGATCTGGCGACTGCAATTAAGCCTGTTTTAGAAGATGCAAACTTTGATGCAACTTTGAGCCCAGAAGTATTCGAACAGCTACTTGCTAAAACACAGATGACGGACAGTGAACTGCGTGTTGCTCTGCTTCCTCTTGCTGCTGCCTATTCCGTTGCTCCGATTTCCAACTTCTTCGTCGGTGCTATTGTTCGCGGTGAATCTGGTCGCCTTTACTTTGGCGCTAACATGGAATTCGTCGGTGCTTCTCTGTCGCAAACCATTCACGCCGAACAGTCTGCAATCAGCCATGCCTGGGTGAAGGGTGAAAGAGGAATTTCTGATATCACCATTAACTACAGCCCTTGTGGTCACTGTCGCCAGTTCATGAACGAGCTGACTACCGCACAGAGCCTGGTTGTCCAGCTACCTGAGCGCGCAGCGAAAAAGCTTCAGGAATACTTGCCTGAGTCATTCGGCCCTGCCGATCTGAACATTACTGATGCCCTGTTGGCTAAAGTTGACCATGGCTTGAAAACCGATGCGACCGAAGCATTGATTAAAGAAGCCTGTGCGGCAGCCAACGGTTCTCACGCACCATACACCAAGAACTTCAGTGGTGTTGCACTAAAAGCCAAAGACGGTAAAACCTTCATTGGTAAGTATGCCGAGAACGCAGCGTTCAACCCAAGCCTGCCACCGCTTCAGGTTGCACTGGTTAACATGAACATGGCTGGCTACCCGCTTTCAGACATTGAAGAAGCAGCACTGGTAGAAAAATCAGACAGCACCATCAGCCATCTGGCAGATACCCAAAACACCTTGGAAGCGCTGAACCCAGATGTACCTCTTACTTATGTAGCGGCTTAACAGCAGCGCAGCATAATCTGACTATCCTAAAACCGCCGAATGGCGGTTTTTCTTTTTAAATCAGTTTCATCCTCTCGTATGCAGGGGTATGATGCCGTAAGATTTTATTACCTGTACTGATAGTATTACCCATGTCTCATCACCACAATCCGCTCCAGGGCGCCAGCTGGATGCTAACCGCAGGGCTTGCATTTGCTATCGTCAACAGCTTGGCTCAGTACTTGAGTGTCATGCTTCACCTGCCCTCAACCACTGTTGCACTTATTCAATATTTCATTGCCCTTATCGCCATTTTTCCTTGGTTAAGAAGCCTGGGGCTACGGCAGGCGCTGCAAACCAAACACTTTGGGATGCACTGTTTACGCGTGTTCCTTTCAGTGATTGGTATTCAGCTCTGGCTGTGGGCACTCGCCTATCCGGTGCCTATCTGGCAGGGTATTGCGCTGCTTATGACCTCGCCGTTGTTTGCCACTATCGGTTCTGGGTTGTTCCTGAAAGAGAAAGTCGGTATTGCACGTTGGGCTGCTACCTTGGCGGGCTTCGTTGGTGCGATGATCATCCTTGAGCCATGGGCCGACTCGTTCAGTTGGGCATCGTTGCTACCTGTTGGTGCTGCGTTCTTCTGGGCCTGCTATTCACTGATGGTAAAAAAAATGTCTGTCGATGACTCACCAACGACGATGGTTGTCTACCTGCTGATTCTGATCACGCCATTCAACCTGTTTCTTGCGGTACCGGACTTTACTATGCCTGCAAGCGGGCTGACATGGGTGCTGCTTGCAGGAGCAGGATTGCTGACTGCACTGGCCCAGTGGTCAATTGCCAAAGCCTACGCGGTTGCCGATGCCTCATTCGTTCAGCCGTTTGACCATGCCAAGCTTCCTTTGAACGTACTGGCCGGCTGGATTGTCTTTGGCTGGGTACCGCCGGGCCGTCTATGGCTTGGTGCAGCTATCATCATCGCTTCCGTTGCTTTTATTACTCAATGGGAGAATAAGAAAGCTGTCGTCAACAGCGAAGCGGCGTAATCATTCCTACCAAATCCCCGCCCCGTCGGGGATTTTCTTTTTCCTGCCTACTCATTATTACGAAGAAACTGAGTGAGTTACGGTATCTCTTCTATACTTTTCAATCGTACGGAGAAATTTGTTACTCAGAGGAACCTGATATGAAGCAACTTGGTTTAGCGTCTCTTTTTCTTAGCCTTATTTCTTTGCTCTTTTCAATCACGGCACACGCAGAGTCATTTATCACCATAGGGACAGGTGGCGTTACTGGTGTGTATTATCCCACTGGTGGCGCCATTTGCCGTTTGGTCAACAAAGACCGTGAAGCTCACGGCATCCGTTGTTCGGTAGAAAGTACCGGCGGGTCAATTTATAACATCAACACAATTCGGGCCGGTGAGCTTGATCTGGGGATAGCTCAGTCAGACTGGCAATACCACGCCTACAACGGAACCAGCAAATTTGCCGATAACGGCCCTTTCAAATCACTTCGTGCGGTTTTTTCTATTCACCCAGAACCATTTACCGTTGTCGCCAGAACCGACTCCGGGATTAAGACCTTCATGGATTTAAAGGGGAAACGCGTTAACATCGGCAACCCAGGCTCCGGCCAGCGAGGAACGATGGAAGTACTGATGAAAGCCCTTGGCTGGACGAATAAAGACTTCGCACTGGTTTCCGAGTTGAAGGCATCCGAGCAATCTAAAGCCCTTTGTGACAACAAAATCGATGCGATGATCTATACCGTTGGCCACCCTAGCGGTGCGATCAAGGAAGCCACTACATCCTGTGACAGCGTGATTGTCGAAGTGGCAGGGCCAGTGGTCGACAAACTGATTGCCGAGAATGACTTTTATCGTGTCGCAACAGTACCCGGTGGGATGTACAAAGGGTCTGCCAATGATGTGAAAACCTTTGGTGTCGGAGCTACGTTTGTTTCATCGGCTAAGACAGACAAAGCCCTGATTTATCAAGTCGTCAAATCCGTGTTTACCAACTTTGATACCTTCCGTAAGCTTCACCCGGCTTTCGCCAACCTGAAGAAAGAAGAAATGGTCAAAGATGGCTTGTCTGCGCCGCTTCATGATGGTGCCAAGCAGTACTACCAGGAAGCAAAACTCATAAAATAGGGTTAGCAGTAGAACACCGCTTGTGACGGCGTCACAGAATGCAACTTAAACACGGTAAAAGTATTCACGGCACAAGCACTAAAACGACAAAAGGCTGGATACTCCAGCCTTTTTAGTTTGTAGTAACTCAAATCCACTTAGAAGCGGTAGCGAACGCCCAGTGCGCCTTCTAGATC
>NZ_JAKRFQ010000042.1 GCF_022347985.1 Photobacterium sp. OFAV2-7 | reverse complement strand
GGATCAACTCTGTTACCGCCTCGTTTGGTATTGCCACCAAGCAGGAAGACGAAACCACCGCCGATGTTATTGCTCGCGCAGACAGCCACCTCAATCAAGCCAAGCAACTGGGAAGAAACCGGGTACTTCCCATCAACTAGTCAGTGCTCACCCTAAGCAAGACTGCTGATAGAACTAAAAACACCACCTTCCCTGACTCTTCAGGTACGGTGGTGCTTTTGTTTAATAGCCGCTTTTTTCTCTAAATCTTATAAACTTTACCGTAGGTCATTACTGCCCACTTTTTACTGCCCGAAGCGCTGACCGCCCTTATGGAGCCAGTCCAGCTCTTCCTGGGTAGACAGTCGCCCGTGAACCGCATTGCGATGCGGAAAACGACCGAAGCGTTTAACTACATCGTGATGACTCACGGCATATTGGTAAAACCCTTCGAAAACAACGGCATGAGCCGGTGAGACAGACTGGCGCAAACGGTCAAAACGAAACACACACTCTTCCTGATCTTCAACCGTTTCCGAATGCTCTAGCGGGAGATAGAAAAAGACGCGTTCAATAGGGCTAAGCTGCTCATCAAAGTTGTTGGCCAGCCCTCGCTTGCAAATTGCCAGCGCCAGGGAGTCATAACGGAAAGCCGCGCTCAGGCCGCGGTAGATATTGCGGGTAAATTGGTCCAGCAAAATAATCATGGCCAATGCCCCTTTCGGCTCCTCCGCCCAGTGACTCAGCTCACCGAGCCCGGCCCGGCTCACCAGTGGCTGAAAACGTTTGGCAATAAGTTGATCCGTTTCCTCTCCCCCCTGAAACCACAGCGTATTTCGATCGGTAGCCGGCACTTCCTCACCAAGCTCGCCAAACCAAAAATCCAGAACTTCCTGATATTCCGCGACCATACTTTACCCCCCAACGATTATCGCAAGCTCAATGTGTCTGCCACCACAACTGTCCACCGATTTCATCAATCTGTGGTTATCAATACTGGTCTTTATTTCAATTGGTATTACCATGACATGAGTAGTTAGAAGACTGTTTATCCTTCTGTGGTATTACCAGCATACAAGCAGCCTCCACCGATAACGATGAACAATGTTCCAGCATGTGAGCAGCTCAATACATTTAAGGAATACAACAATGCATTTTTCACTCCATCCGAGACTGGCAGCAGATACTACGGTTCTAGGCGACTTGCCGTTATGCAGGGTGTTACTATCAAAAGAAGCGCTGGGCCCATGGCTAATACTGGTTCCACGCCGTGACGAGATCACCGAAATCCACCACCTTCCCGAGCAGGATCAACTTCAGCTGATACGGGAATCGAGCGCTGTTGCCCGCCTTTTGGAAACTGACTATCAGGCAGATAAAATCAACGTCGGTGCGCTGGGCAACCTGGTTCCCCAATTGCATGTTCACCATATAGCAAGATTTCAGTCAGACATCGCCTGGCCCGGCCCGATATGGGGAAATACCGACGGAACACAGCGAGAAGAAGGGATACAGCAAGCATTGGCAGATGAGCTTCGGGACGAGCTCGCCAATATCGACGGGTTCAAGGCTATTTAACCGAACATATTTGCCCTCAGACAAATAAAACAAAGGCAGCCCAAGGGCTGCCTCTTCATTTTTATCAGCTTAAAACAGTGACTGACAACTCATCGGCCTTCTGGCTCCGATACCAGACGTCCTCGGCACTCTGACAACAGCTGTCTTTGTCACAGCCCACCAGTTCTTTGCTGATCACGCCTTTACGTACCCAGATATCCAGCATGGTATCGACCCCGTCCTCGCTCATACCGAAGTGGTTAGCCAAACTCTTTCTGCTGGAACGGCCATGCTGTTCAATATACTGTTTCAATTGCTGAAGGATCACAGTGCCAGCACCTCTTCCGGTTGCTTCTGCCCCTGACGCTTGAACAAGATATACAAGCCAACATTAATCAGGGCAAAGAACGCTATCCACAACATACTGGTCACAGGGTGTTCGGCAAAATGAGCCACCTGATACACAACCGTTGCGAAGGTATAGGCTAACAGCATCGTCCAGCTGGCAATAAAGGCAGAGAACTTCTGGCCGAACTCACGCACATAGGCCCCCATCGCCGCAGCACAAGGCGTATAGAGCAAGATAAAGACCAGATAAGCCATCGCCGCCGCCGAACTGACAAAGTGATGCTGAATATTACCAAAGACTGACGTTTCGACGCCCTGATCTTCGGCAACAGTATCAAGATCATTCAGCTCACCGACTTCGATACCCAGAGGATCTGAGTAGCTCAGGTCGGCCAGGTTAGCCGGGATAGTCTCAACGGCTTCTTGCAAGCTTGCCAGCAGATCATACTCACCGCCCTCTTCACCTTCTGACGGTGCATAAAGGCTATTTAGCGTACCCACAACAGCTTCTTTGGCAAAAATACCGGTGATGATACCAACCGTTGCTGGCCAGTTATCTTCTTTCACGCCAATTGGTGCCAATACTGGTGTCACGACCTGAGCTGCCTTGGACAATACCGAGTTTTCGGTATCTTCGTTACCAAACGAGCCATCAGCCCCCAGCGAATTAAAGAAGCTCAGGCAGGCTACTACGACAACAATTGTCTTACCGGCACCTAATACAAACTTCTTCAGTTTTTGCCAGGTTTTGATACCCACATTGCGCATAGTCGGCAATTCGTAGTCCGGCATTTCCATAATGAAGCTGTCACTTGTTCCCGGATACAGAGTACTGCGCAGGATCATCCCGGTCATTACAGCGGCAGCAATACCTAGCAGGTAAAGTCCAAACACGACATTCTGACCGCTTTCAGGGAAAAACGCTGCTGCAAATAACGCATATACCGGCAGACGTGCACCACATGACATGAAAGGTGCCATTGCAGCGGCTAGCTTACGCTCACGCTCTTGCTCCAGGGTACGGGTTGCCATGATAGAAGGAACGTTACAACCGAAACCAAGCACCAACGGGACAAATGCTTTGCCCGGCAGGCCAACTTTCTGCATCACTTTATCCAGAACAAACGCTGCACGCGCCATATAACCCGAGCTTTCTAGTACTGCCAGGAACAGATACAGGCAGGCAATCACAGGAATAAAGGTGGCTACCGTCTGGATACCGCCGCCAATACCATCGGCAATGATCGTTACCAACCAAACCGGCAAATGATCATCAAGCAGGTAATGGCCGCCATCAACAAGCAGGGCCCCTGCGCTGATATCGAAGAAGTCAATGAACGAGCTACCGATGTTGATGGAGAACATAAACATCAGGTACATGACGATAAAGAAGAACGGGATACCGAAGGCGCGGTGCAAAAGAACCCGGTCAATCTTGTCACTCAGGCTACGGCTTAGTTTACCCTCCTGACGACGCACCTTTTGACATAACTGATGAAGGTAGGTATAGCGAACATCGGCAACCTGAATATCCGGATCGACATCGACCATCAGCTTGTTGCGGATATTACACGCCTTGTTCTTCTCATTTTCAGATAATCCGTTAATTACCAAAGTGTCATTTTCAAGCACACGGATCGCCTGAGCGCGAACGTTCAGGGTTTCATTGCCAAACATTGACTCTAGTTCGCCAATCGCAGTCTCGAACTGATCGCCGTAGTTCAGGCTGAGATCGTTAACCGCGATCCCCTGCGCCAGCATCTTGTGAAGCTGAGTCTTGAATTCCTGCACCTGCTTAAGGTTGTTTGCAGACAGAGATACAACCGGGCAACCCAGCGCTTTTTCCAGCGCCTTAATATCCAGTACCTGACGCTGACGTTGCAATACATCCATTTTGTTCAGTACGACAATCATCGGACGACCCAGCTCACGAAGCTGCAACGTCATATACAGGCTGCGTTCCAGACAAGAGGCGTCAACCACATTGATAATCACATCTGCCGGCATAGTCAAAATGGCGCGAGAAGCGATGGCCTCATCTAAACTGTTGGCATCGTTGGCACTATCAAGGTTGTAGATCCCCGGCAGATCCGTCAGGGCAAAATCGTCACCGGCACACTGGTAATTACCGGTTTTCTTTTCGACCGTCACACCCGCCCAGTTACCGACTTGCTGCTTGGCACCTGTCAGACCGTTAAACAATGTTGTTTTACCGCTATTTGGGTTACCAACAGTCAGAATATTATATTGCATCAGCGTACCTCCACTTCGATATTGGCCGCAATCTGCTTACGCAGAGCAATATCGACACCACGGACACGCACCTGTAGGGGATCACCCAACGGCGCCAAACGAACAACAGTCACCTGAGTTTCAGGCAACATCCCCATAACCATTAGCTTCTTGCGCGTTGCGGAAGGAAGCTCAGACAAGCTGGTTACGATTCCGTTTGCACCGCACGACAACTCGGACAGTTTCATTTTCACACCTTAATAAGAATTATTTTTATTCCTACTAGCAATATTACAATTTGAAACATCTTGCGTATTGTCTTAAATCAAAAAACCTTGGTATTCATAGGTGTATTAGGGCTATCAATACCGAAAGGTCAGCTATTGTTTTGACAATAAAAGAACAGTTTTGACGTTGTTAACACCCACTCGCTGTTTTTAACACAGCGGCTGCTACCCCTGTCTTTGACGCATTGGCGCACTATCAATGCATTATGTCGCATATTTCATAGCTTCCTATTTTCAACAACGGTATAGTGCGCCACCAACAGGCAACAAGGCCTGCTCCTATTCCTAAGGCAATATGGTGCCCGTCATATTGCCAGCAGCAAGCGAAGGTACCATTGGTACACGTGATATGGTCGGGCTGACCATATCACGTTATTTTTTCAGTATTGGAATCTTTAGTAGAATGAAAGAAGATGTAGCGTCATCGGCTATCAGTGCTGATACTGGGCTGCATATTGGGAAGGTGTGATACCAAAGTTACCTTTAAAGCGTGCGCTGAAATATGACGGATCATTGAAGCCGCAGGAAAGCGCCACATCCGATACACGTTCTCCCTGCTTTAGCTTGCGCTTTGCCTGCTCAAAACGGAACTGGCTAACATAGTCTTTAAACGACATACCAAACTCCTGCTTGAACTTCCGCTGTAAGCTACGCTCCGACATATACAGGGCATTGGCTGCCATCGCGGTCCCGAAATTCGCCTGATCAAATTTCTCTTCAACCAAGCTCATCACACTCTGCCGCCAAGAGGTTTCAACAACATCAGTAGGTAGCCCAGCATGGCTGGAGATCAAAGCCTGAAACTGCGGACACTCACCGTTTAACAAAAACTGGATATGATTAAGGGCAGCATCTGGCTCAAAAGGCTTAGTAAGCACTGAGTCAACGCCCGCTGCTATATGCTCCTGAGGACAATTATCAACCATTAGTACGAACGCAGGCTGGCACTCTCTCGGATCTTCCTGCAGCCTTTCACGTACCTGAAGCCCACCAAGTCCGGGTAAGTCCAAGTCACACAGAATCATGTCGGGCTGATTTTCTTTCGCTAAAAAAACCGCCTCATAACCGTCGCTTGCGACCAACAAGGGGTATTCCTCCAGCAAGGCCGTCAGGCATGCAACAACCTCCTCGTCCGTCGAGGCAACCAACAACTTTGGCAGATCGTCCTGTGGCGCAGCAGATGCCTTCTGATTGTCTTCGCCAACCAGGGTCTTCATACAGCCTTCACGGTACAAAGGCAGGGTTATCACAAATTCACTGCCGACTCCCGGGTAGCTAACAACGGAAACCTCCCCTTCATAGAGTTCGACAAGCTGCTTGACGGTACTCAGCCCCAGGCCAAAGCCGGCCTCCGGGTTAAAGTCGGTATCCTCTTTGAAGTAGCTATCAAAAATGTTGTCCCTGACTTCTTCTGACATCCCTTTGCCTGTATCACTGACCGATACCACCAGCCTGTGATCGATATTCTTCACTGCCACATTGATACAGCCGTGCCGGGGTGTGTATTTCAGGGCATTGGATAATAAATTACCGAGCATAATTTCAAGGTGATACGGTGCCACCTTCACACTCACCCCGTCTGTCTCATCCTCCAGACAGAGCGCTATTTCTCTCTGTTCGGCCTCGAGCTGCCAACTCAGACAACAGGCCTGGATGATCGGGCTAATCCATTGTTCACATCGCTTTTCAGGCTCCATGAAAGCTTGCGCATCGCGGGTAAGTAGCTGCTCGACCAAATGCAGCGAGCGCTCTATATTGTTGGCAACCAGGTGAAGCTGCTCATTCTCTTCACCATGGCTGGTTACCTGCATTTTCCTAATGGGCCCGAGGATCAATGACAAAGGCGATCGCAGCTCACTGTATAGCTGAGCCATGAAATTTTGCCGCATATGTAATATACGCTGCAGGTGTTTGTTGCTGGCATAGAGCTGCTTTTTATGCAGCTCTATTCTGGCCGTACTGTGAAAGACTGCCTGCTTGAGCGCTAAATTTTGACGGTGATAAGCGCGTACTCGCCAAGCAATCAAGAGGATCAGCAGAAGGATCAATAGCGCAACCAACAATGAGGTTGACCAATAAGATAGGTACCAGGGACCTGATACTTGGAACGGATAACGTATCTCAGGTTGATCCTTTGGGTTTTCGCCATCGAAGCGCAGTTCCAGCAGGTAGTCTCCGGGGTTCAGGTTGTCAAAATACAATGAGGTATGACTAAAGCTCACCCAAGGCACCTCCCGATCCCCTATCAAGCGATATTGCAGCTTG
Organism: Photobacterium sp. OFAV2-7; assembly: GCF_022347985.1. GTDB lineage: Bacteria > Pseudomonadota > Gammaproteobacteria > Enterobacterales > Vibrionaceae > Photobacterium. The sequence continues at coordinate 8,323 of NZ_JAKRFQ010000042.1, read as the reverse complement.
GTAAACCCTGAAAACGGCAGCACGCCAATATCAAAGCTGACCGATGAACCGTACGGTACGGTAAGTAAGCTTTCAGTGCCACCGGCAAGACGTGCCAATTGATTATCGACATGAATATTGCCAACAATTATAGAGAACTGCTGCTTTTCCGAAGCAAGCAACTTCTTCGGCTCGATTTCAAGCAGCCCTTTCTTCCCCCCAAGCAGTAATTTTCCCGATTGCAAAATCTCACACGCTTGTGAATACGACTCTTTTTCAACCCCACCGACCAAGGGCGGGAGGTGAAGCCTCAGCTGTGCCGATAACGAGTAGTACGACAGCCCTTGGCTCGTTGTCACCCAACTCCCGCCATTGTCACCATCGATACAATATGGCTTGGCATAGGCTCCATTGAGAACAATTGGCTCCAGTGGCAACTTGTCCTGCTTCGGAGAATATTGAAGGCTATGGTTATTTACCACCCATAGCTGGCCCAATATATCTTCATAGATGTCGATCACACCGCCCAGGCTAGCCGTTTGCTCAACCATGCTAAGCAGCCCGGTATCAAACTGGTACAAAGCGTAATCCGTCCCGACCCAAATATGGTGATGACTATCTTCGAACAAGACAGTGACGGCCTCGCTGCCGTATGGAGCCTGAAACCAATGACTACCAAACGAATTAAGCTCTGACGTTTTTGACCAGTAACGGTAAAGGTGAGACTCCATGCCTATCCAGACTGAATTGTAGTGATCAACCATCAAGCTGGTTATCGGCTGACCTTCAAACCAACTCGGCAGATTCAGCGTCAGCCACTCATTATCAGCCAGCGAGTAAGCTTTCAGGCCCGTTCCGGTTGCAAGCCAGAAAGTCCCCTTCTTATAAGCAAAAGAGTCAACGCCTCCCGATAAAGGTAACTGACGCACAATCCCCAAGCTATCATCAAGCTCTGTCAGCCCTTTGTCAGTCGCAAGCCAGATGCTGCCATCCTCAATCTGCTGAAGTTGATTGGTTCGACCGATCATTACTGCATTATTGCCTCCGGAGCCATAAGGAAATCTTTTCAAGGCCGACGTGGAGGCCGGTAGATAATTGATACCGCTCTCGGTGGCTATCCATAGCCCGTACTTCTCATCCCCAAGCAGTGCCATCACCCGGTTGTTATTGATCGTATATTCATCATCAGCGTCGGCACGATAATGGCTCACAGCCAATGACGCCTTATCAATCAGCTTAAGCCCTTGCGCTGTCCCCACCCAGACACCGGATTTTGTTTCTGAAATCGCTGAAACCGAAAGCTGATGTCTTGATGAGCCTTGAGAAGAAAGAACGGGACGCGCCTGGCGTGATAAAAACAAGCCGGACTGAGTTCCGAACCATAACTGCTCTGTGCTGTCTTCGAAAACCGCTGTGACCCTGTGCCGTGGATACAAACGAGGAGTTAAGAACTGGCGGTCTCTAAACTCATAGATGCCCAGTTCCCCAGCAACAAATATTGAATCGCCCACACTATAGAGACCAGCAACCGCAAGTGACTCTGGAACTGCAACAAACTCCGGCTGCCGCTGTTCATCTGTAATGACATACAAACCATCTCTGCTGGCAAACCAGATGCCTGCCTGGTGGCTTATAACATATCTAAGCGGCGCCGATTGCCACTCCAACCGTTTTAGCTCGGCAGTTGTAGGGAGGTAGCGATAGGCATAGCCATCTTTTACCAGCCACAGCGTCTGCCCTAGCATAACAGCATCGGTGACACCGGTGATCGGCTCGCCGATTTGATCGACCGCCCTGTCTAACCGCTCACCGTCATAGAAAATCAACGCTCCGTGAGCATCAACAAACCACAGCCCACCGTTGGTATTGGTAATGACCTTTTTGGCCGCCACGAAGCTTCCACGTTCCTGATGAGGAAGCGGATAAAAGGCATGACTGTTTCCTGCTGTAGCAAAACTACAGTGCAACAGTACTGACAGATAGAAGGAAAATATGAAAAAGGCTTTATTCATAACAACCAGGAACTATTGGTACAGCGTATCCCTGCAATAACTGACAACAGCGTAACGAAACATTATGAAGTAAGTTGACTTGTTGTATAAGAATGATTTTATAAATTGAGCGGTGTGACATAAAAAAAGCGCACTTTTGTGCGCTTTTTCATCAGCCTGGCATCACAGACAGTAATTTTTGCCTTTCGTCACTGGCGAGCTGGACAAACCGGCCTCGCTGCTTGGACGAAATAGGCTCAGCCTGAGGCAGAGGTACCTTCATTGCATTCACTGCACGATTTTTCTTGATCAACTCGTAATGAAGATGCGGACCGGTTGAACGTCCGGTATTGCCACTCAACGCAATACGCTGACCCATAGTGACTTTGTCCCCCACCTTCACCAGCAGCCTGTGTAAATGGAGATAGCGGGTCATGTACTCGCGGCCATGCTTAATAACCACGTAATTGCCAGCCAACGGGTGCTTTCTTGCTTTTACGACCACACCATCACCGGCAGCAAGCACAGGCGTGCCTATCGGTGTGGCAAAATCCGTTCCGTTGTGTGGAGATATTCGCCCGGTAACCGGGTGTTTGCGCCTTGGATTAAACGACGAACTGATTCGGTAGCGCTTGGCCAGTGGTATCCGGCGCAACGCACGGTTAAGGCTCTTGCCCTCAGCATCATAGAACAGACCGTCCTCATGGCGCATCACAAACACTTCGCGAGAACCACTCAAATAGTAAAGCGACTTCACATCGCCCCGTGTTACTGCTTTGCCATCAATAAACTCACGCTCGACAGAAACAGCAAACCGATCGCCTTTTCGTGCCTCCCGGCCGAAATCAAACCGCCACTGCAGGGCCTGAACCACGGTTTGGATCTGATTTGGTGTCAGGCCAGCAGCGCGAGCTGACTGATAAAAGCTGCCAGAAATCCGCCCGGTTAACATTACCGGCTTGATTTCGCCATTTTCTTCCAGCTTTTTGAATTCATAGCCCTGCCCGGTCAGCGTATACATGTCAGTCAGTTTTGCACTGCGCTTGATGCTGAACTCTGTGACCCGGCCCTCGTCATCGACAGACCACTCAATCATCTGGCCCACGCGGAGGTTCTGAATCGACTTGTTCACCTTGATCAAACGGTACATATCAGCAAGGGGCAACGCGTACTGGGAGAAAATCGCGCCTAATGTCTCGCCAGAAGCCACCTTATGGTTATGGGCGATATCAACCACTTCTTCGAGTTGCTGCTCCAGCTCATCTTTCGGAGCCAGGAACTCCGGATCCTCAGGATCCAACACTGCGCCCATCGGCTCGCTATTCTGCTCAGACAGAACATCTAACTCTTCAAGCGGGATCTCTACATCAATACGTTGGTCAGACTGATAGGTTACTGCTTGCTGAAGCGGCGATGAGGGCTGCCATACCAAGGCAGCCACGACGATCAATGAGGTTGAGGCTAAAGCAATTCGATGCTGGCGGGGTAATTGTTTGAATGTTAAGGCCGCAACCTTGAGTATTTTCATTATTATTTAAGACACTTGGTAAAACTCTGCCCTAATTCTTGTAAAAATCGGACATAACCTCCCTTTTCCACTGCAATCTCCGTTGCCATCGGGTCAAGGGTTCCAATATTAACTTCGGTGCCACTAACGACACTCTTTACTACCGCCGGTGAAAATTGCGGCTCACTGAATACACACTGCGCCTGTTTGTTTTGTAATGAGCGACGGATAGAAACTAATGTTTTCGCGCCCGGACGACGATCGGGATCAACAGTAAAATGCCCGAGATTATTCAACCCGAATTGCGCTTCAAAGTAACCATAGGCATCATGGAAAACATAATAACCGCGGCTAGCTAGTGGCTTCAGCTCAGTGTTCAATTCATCAATGGTCAGTTCCACTTCAGACACGAACCGAGAAAGGTTATCTTCATATTTATTTTTATGCAATGGATCAAATTTGATAAGCGCCTCAGAAATTACCTTCGCCGCCTGAATCGCTTGTTTCGGGCCTAGCCACAGGTGCGGGTCAACGCCATCATGGCTATGGTGGTGATCACCGTGGTCAATTTCTGCCCCACTTTCATAAGAACGAAAATCAATTGAATGTTGTTCCGTCAGTGCCAAGCTGTTACCTTTCGCATCCAGCACTTTTGACAGGAACATTTCCAGCTCTGGCCCAACCCAAACGACCAAGTCCGCGTCTCTTAGTTTTTTTACATCTGACGGGCGCAAAGCGTAATCGTGCGGGGATGCACCTGGTGGTAAAATCGACTCGCTGATTGCAGCGCCGTCAGTTAGCTCCTGTACGATCAAATTTAAGGGTTTAACGGTTGTCACCACCTTGAACTCACTGGCAGAAACGGCTGATGAGAAGAGCAGTGCAACAGAGCTGATGCAAAGTAACAAACGGCGCATAATGATTTCCGAAATAATAATTGATTACAAGTAGAGTGGAAATGTTATATTATAACATCTCACTTTGGCAAATACCTTGAAGCACTTTTTATGACTACTCTAGTTGAATTACAGACTGTTACCGTGACTTTTTCGGAACGGCATGTGCTTGATCAAGTCTCGATTAAACTCGAACGAGGCCAAATCACCACCCTGATCGGCCCCAACGGTGCTGGCAAATCGACCCTGGTGAAAGTCATCACCGGTCTATGCAAGCCCACTGCAGGCAAGGTCATTCGTCAGAAAGGACTCCGGATAGGCTATGTCCCACAAAAGTTACAGCTAAATGCATCACTGCCTCTCAGTGTTGACCGCTTTATGCGACTCGCCGGGCGATACACGAATAACGACCGGATCGATGCCCTTAAACTGGTTGGCGGTGCTCATTTGCACCACAGTAATATGCATTCGCTCTCGGGCGGGGAAATGCAGCGCGTCCTGCTGGCCCGGGCACTGCTCCAGCGTCCTGATTTACTGGTACTTGATGAGCCGGTACAAGGTGTCGACGTCAATGGCCAGCTTGAGCTATACAGTTTAATCCAGTCGCTACGTGATAAACTCAATTGCGCCATTTTAATGGTCTCGCACGACTTGCATCTTGTCATGGCAAAAACAGACAATGTGATCTGCCTTCATCATCACATCTGCTGCTCAGGCGCGCCGGAAGCTATCACCAATCACCCGTCGTATGTAGCCCTGTTTGGGGCACAGCAAAGCGAGCAGCTGGCACTTTATCACCACCACCACAATCATGAACATGATCTTGCCGGTAGCCCGGTAGGGCCTTGTCAGCACCATCACCACGAGCAACAAGAGAAACACAATGCTTGATTTTATCCTGCCGGCACTGATTGCAGGCATCGGTATTGCCGCCCTGGCCGGGCCATTGGGCTCCTTTGTCGTCTGGCGAAAAATGGCTTATTTCGGCGATACCCTATCCCATGCGTCTTTACTGGGTGTTGCCCTCGGCTTTCTGTTCAATATCAACCTCAATCTGGCACTGGTTATCTGCTGTCTGGCACTTGCCGTGATCCTCGTAGGCCTGCAGAAACAAAAGTATGTCGCAACTGACACCTTGCTGGGTATCCTTGCCCACAGCGCCTTGTCGCTAGGCTTGGTTGCGGTCAGTTTTCTCGATCATGTACGTATCGATTTAATGGCCTACCTATTTGGTGATCTGCTGGCAGTAACCACGACCGACCTGTTATGGATCTATGGTGGCGGCGCTGTTGTGATGGCTTTGCTGGCTTTCCTGTGGCGTCCTCTGCTGTCGATGACGATCAACGAAGAGCTTGCCCAGGTTGAAGGTGTCAACGTCGATTTGATGCGTCTGTTGCTGATGCTGATGGTCGGGATGGTCATTGCCATTGCAATGAAATTTGTCGGCGCGCTGATTATCACCTCGCTGCTGATTATCCCTGCCGCAACGGCACGGAAATTTTCTCACAGTCCAGAGTTTATGGCTGGCTTAGCATCAGCTATCGGCTGCGTTGCCGTAATGATCGGCCTTGCCATGTCATGGCACTACGACACCCCTGCCGGCCCTTCCGTGGTGGTTGCAGCCGCTGCAATGTTTATTCTGAGCCAGTTTAAAAGAACTGACGCTTAAGCAGGTATATTAGCCTTGTCATTATCAAGCCAGCAGACAGTCTCTGCTGGCTTTTTAGTATCATTAGGGTTAATTAACGAAACAAGCTTCGGTGCTTGTCGTTACAGGTGCGTTTGATTTGAAGTGTAATTTCAGCTTTCTTGGCATCAGGCATGTACTCCAACAGGCACTGGTAATAGCCTTGATCCTGTTCGGAGAGCATAAAGTTGTCGATATATAAGCGATGACAAGCGTAGGTCATCAAGTTGGCAGCCAACGTATCTTCCGTTCCGGATACATGCGCCAGTATGCAATCTTCATAGCCGGCTTTGTCTTCTTTCGCACCGACGTGCAAGCTAACAACAATTACGATAATACCGCTCAACCACTTCATTTCTGCCTACCCTATTCGCCTGTTTCCAACCTGCAAGCAACAAGTAAGAATACAGCGCACTTTCCAAGCTTGTACAAACTGAGGGTAATACCAAATAAAAAAACCCGCCAGATGGCGGGTTTTCATTATCTTTGCAGCGAATATTACCAACCAGTAACTTCGCGCAGTGCCTTACCGATATCAGCCAAACTCTTCACGGTTTTAACACCGGCAGACTCAAGCGCCTGGAATTTATCATCAGCGGTACCTTTACCACCAGAGATGATTGCACCAGCATGGCCCATACGCTTGCCCGGAGGCGCTGTAACACCTGCAATGTACGAAACTACAGGCTTGGTGACATGCTCTTTGATGTAAGCTGCCGCTTCTTCTTCAGCCGTACCACCGATTTCACCAATCATCACGATGGCTTCAGTCGCAGGATCTTTCTCGAACATTTCCAGAACATCGATAAAGTTTGCGCCAGGAATTGGGTCGCCACCGATACCAACACAAGTTGACTGGCCGAAACCTTCATCCGTAGTCTGCTTAACCGCTTCATAAGTCAGCGTACCTGAGCGTGATACGATGCCTACCTTACCGGCTTTATGAATGTGACCCGGCATGATACCGATCTTACACTCATCCGGCGTGATCACACCCGGGCAGTTAGGGCCAATCATACGCACGCCAGCTTCGTCCAGGCGTACTTTGACATCCAGCATATCAAGCGTAGGGATACCTTCGGTGATCGTAACGATCAGCTCAATTCCCGCATCAATCGCTTCAAGAATGGCATCTTTACAGAACGGTGCCGGTACATAAATAACAGTCGCAGTAGCACCAGTTGCTTCAACGGCTTCACGCACAGTGTTAAAGACAGGCAAACCAAGGTGGGTTGTACCGCCTTTACCAGGCGAAACACCACCGACCATCTGCGTTCCGTATTCAATCGCCTGCTCAGAGTGGAAAGTTCCCTGACCGCCAGTGAATCCCTGACAAATTACTTTGGTATCTTTATTAATTAGAACTGACATTATTTGCCCTCCGCTGCAGCAACTACTTTTTCCGCTGCTTCAGTTAGGGAAGTCGCAGCAATAATATTCAGGCCACTCTTAGCCAGTGTCTCTGCACCCAGTACAGCGTTGTTACCTTCAAGACGGACAACAACCGGTACCTCGACACCCACTTCTTCAACAGCGCCGATAATACCTTCTGCAATCAGGTCACAGCGAACAATACCGCCGAAGATGTTAACCAGGACGGCTTTTACGTTGCTGTCAGAGAGGATGATCTTGAATGCTTCAGTCACACGCTCTTTGGTTGCGCCGCCGCCAACATCAAGGAAGTTTGCTGGCTGGCCACCGTGAAGGTTAACGATATCCATCGTACCCATCGCCAGGCCTGCACCGTTAACCATACAGCCGATGCTGCCATCTAGCGCTACGTAGTTCAGTTCCCACTGCGCCGCGTGTGCTTCACGCTCGTCTTCCTGTGAAGGATCGTGCATTTCACGCAGCTTAGGCTGACGGTACATCGCATTTGAGTCGATATTGATTTTACCGTCCAGACACAGCAGGTTGTCATCACCTGTGATAACCAGCGGGTTAATCTCAAGCAATGCCAGGTCGTAATCGGCAAACATGTTGCCAAGACCCAGGAAGATTTTGGTGAACTGCTTTATTTGGTCGCCTTTAAGACCAAGTTTGAATGCCAGCTCACGACCTTGATAAGGCTGAGGACCGACCAAAGGATCAATCGCAGCCTTGTGGATCAGCTCAGGTGTCTCTTCCGCCACTTTCTCGATTTCAACACCACCTTCAGTCGAAGCCATGAAGACGATACGACGAGTACCACGGTCTACAACCGCGCCCAGGTAGAGTTCATTGGCAATGTTCGAAGCTTCTTCAACAAGAATTTTCGTTACCG
>NZ_JAKRFQ010000419.1 GCF_022347985.1 Photobacterium sp. OFAV2-7 | reverse complement strand
AGATATTTTTAAATCCATTACACAAGTCTCATTCCAAGCCATAGACAGTCCTCCTGCCTATGTAGTCTGTAACTTATGTAAACTATGTTTCCGGTTTATTTTGCAAATGATGTATCCGGTCTGTACAGTATACGCCCCTCCCTCTTTTCAAGGGGGAGGCTGGGAAGGGGTTCGCTCAACCCCACCCTAGCCCTCCCCTTCATAAGAGGAGGGAACTAAAACTTGATTTTTCCTACTCAGCCTGAACAGTTACCGGTGGCGCCGGATCATCACCACCGCCGGTATCTGACACCGCCACACCAATAACAATTGCAGCCACACCCACAGCCAGCACTGTCGCCGTCAAGCCACCAGCAGAGGCCGCCAACGCGGTATCAATTCCGGCAGCCGTTCCTTTCGCTTCAGCCGTAGCTTGAGAAGCCGCATTCACCGATGTAGCTGTCGAGGTATTGGTCGCAGCTCTAGAGGCTGATTGCGTTCCTGGGCTATCTGCAGCATATGCAGACATGCTCATCATCCCGGCACAAAAAAGTGCAATTATTGATTTGTTCATATCATCCCCGAATACATAAGCGAGTTTATTGATATGAGTGTAAGTATAGGAGAGTTAGCGGGATCGAAAGGCAAGTTACCAAGGAGATCCCGATAGTCTTAAAGGTGAGAAAGCGATGAGAGCAGGACAAAAAGAAGCGAGTTTGAGGATCGAGAGACGAGAAAAAAACTCCTGAATCGGGGAACCTGATAGGTTCTAGGCCCCTCAACATACTACTTTGACATATTACAAGAGTGATTCGCCTTCATATATTGTTATCAGTCATGCAAAAAAGGGGGAAAGCTAATGCTATTCTTAGATTTAGTAATGCTCCACCCTTTGTCAGAAACTAAAGAGTGGTCGTGTTAGCTCAGTTTCTTGTTATTGTTGCGGTCTAATGACTGATAAAATACACAGTATATTTTTATAACTATTACAATTGGTTGTATATAGATGATTCTACCTATAATTATGGCTGGCGGTACTGGCAGTCGCTTGTGGCCACTTTCACGTGAATTATTCCCCAAACAATTTCTTATGCTATCTGGTGAGCACTCTATGCTTCAGCGGACAGTATTGCGCCTTAACGGGCTTGAACATCAAGCTCCATTATTTATTTGTAATGAAGAGCACCGTTTTATTGCTGCTGAGCAGCTGCGCCAGAGTCAGATAGAACATAGTGGCATCATTCTAGAGCCTTTTGGCCGTAATACAGCACCAGCCATTGCATTAGCTGCCTTACAAGCGGCACAAGACTCTGAACAAGATGAAGACCCAATATTGCTTGTGTTAGCAGCAGACCACTTGATAAGAGATACATCTGCTTTTCAACTATCCGTTGAAAAGGCAATGCCCCATGCACAAGCAGGCAAACTTGTAACTTTTGGGATTGTGCCAACTGCTCCTGAAACTGGTTATGGTTATATTAAAGCAGGAGAAAGTGAAGACGAGGCCTTTGCAGTCAGTCAGTTTGTAGAGAAGCCCGATATAGTCACGGCCGAAAAGTATCTCGCGAGTGGTGATTATTATTGGAATAGCGGTATGTTTTTATTTAAAGCTTCTCGTTATCTAGAAGAATTAGAAAAACATCGCTCCGATATTTATGCTGCTTGTAAAAAAGCTATGGAAGCAACTATTCCAGATATGGAGTTTATTCGGGTTGATAAAGATGAGTTCAAAGCATGCCCAGATGAGTCCATTGACTATGCTGTGATGGAAAAGACTGACAGTGCAATGATGGTACCTATGGATGCAGGTTGGAATGATGTAGGTTCATGGTCTTCTCTCTGGGAAGTGACAGATAAAGATAATAACGGTAACGCTATTCAAGGCGATGTACTTACTGAGCAAACCAAGAATAGTTATATTTACTCGGAGAATAAACTTGTTGCAACAGTAGGCGTAGAAGATTTAGTTATTGTAGAGACGAAAGATGCTCTATTAGTCTCTCATAAAGATAAAGTCCAAGACGTCAAAAGTATTGTCTCGAAGTTAAAAGATTCTAATCGTTCTGAATATTTGCAACATCGTGAAATCTACAGGCCATGGGGAAGCCACGATCACGTGGCTGAGGGAGACAGTTACCATGTGAAAAAAGTGATGGTTAAACCTGGAGAACGGACTGCTACACAAATTCACTATCATCGAGCAGAACATTGGATCGTTGTCTCAGGCACAGCAAAAGTAAGGTGTGGAGCTAACACTTATGTTGTAAGCGAAAATGAATCAACCTATATCCCCGTAGGATCTGCACATTCATTTGAAAACCCTGGAAAAATTCCATTAGAAATTATCGAGGTTCGAACAGGTAAATATTTATCTGAAGATGACATAGTCCGCATTGATACACATGGCGAAGGATACTAGGAAGTGACAAACTTAACTTGCTTTAAGGCCTATGACATTCGTGGACAACTAGGTAACGAATTAAATTCTGACATAGCCTATCGTATAGGGCGTGCTTATGGAGAACACTTAAAACCCAAAACCGTCGTGGTTGGAGGTGATGTACGTCTTACTTCTGAGGAATTAAAGTCAGCGTTATCAGAAGGCTTGATGGATGCTGATGTTGATGTCATCGACATTGGTATGACAGGTACAGAAGAAATTTATTTTGCCACTAAGCATTTGAGAGTTGATGGTGGTATTGAAGTGACTGCCAGCCATAACCCGATGAACTACAATGGTATGAAGCTGGTTCGTGAAGACGCAAAGCCAATCAGTGGCGATACTGGGCTTCGCGATATTCAAGCCCTTGCGGAGAGAAATGAATTTCCTGAAGTAACTCGACGTGGCGTATTAATCAAGCAACCCAACCTAGTGCCTTATGTTGATCACCTGATGACTTACATTACTCCCAGCAACATAAAACCTATTAAGCTGGTGGTGAACTCTGGTAATGGGGCAGCAGGCCATGTGATTGATGAAATCGAAAAGCGTTTTAGCGAACTTAATGTGCCAATTGAATTCATCAAGATTCATCATAATGCGGATGGCAACTTCCCGAATGGCATCCCAAACCCACTACTCCCTGAGTGTCGTGCTGATACAGCTAATGCGGTGATAGAACATGAAGCTGATATGGGTATTGCCTGGGATGGTGATTTTGATCGCTGTTTCTTGTTTGATGAGGAAGGAACATTTATCGAAGGCTACTATATTGTTGGCCTATTAGCGGAAGCTTTTTTGCAGAAGAATTCAGGGGCAAAAATCATTCATGATCCGCGCTTAAACTGGAACACTATCGATGTTGTGACTGCAAGTGGTGGCGAGCCTATTATGTCAAAAACAGGGCATGCTTTTATTAAAGAACGTATGCGCAAGGAAGATGCTGTGTATGGGGGGGAAATGAGTGCTCACCATTACTTCAGGGATTTCGCTTATTGTGATAGTGGAATGATACCGTGGCTATTGGTTGCTGAACTTCTTTCTGTTAAAAATATGAAGTTATCTGAAACGGTAAAGAATCGTATCGAAGCATATCCCTCATCTGGTGAAATAAACTCTAAATTAAAAGATCCTCAAGCAGCAATATCTCGTGTACGAAGTTCATTTGAATCTGATGCTTTAATAGTTGATGAGACAGATGGCATAAGCTTAGAGTTTGAAGACTGGCGTTTTAACTTACGCTCATCAAATACAGAACCAGTAGTTCGCCTTAATGTAGAATCTCGGCGAAACATTCCATTAATGGAAGAAAAAACGCGAGAAATATTAGATTTGCTACGGCAATGAGAGAGAGCATTAAGCATCGGTAAGACTTCAGGCAAAACCTTGCTGAATGATAACCACCTACTGAAGTAGGTGGTTTCTAGATGAGAGTATCGAGAGGCGAGAAAACATATCAAAATTATTCGTATCTCTCGCCACCCTCTTCTCGTTGCTCGAATCTAATGATCGCTAATCAATCTTCTCCGAACAAGTCACGGGTATATATCTTATCAGCAACATCTTCCAGTTCTGCTGCCATACGGTTTGAAACAATTACGTCAGACATAAGTTTGAACTGCTCAAGGTCAGTGATTACCTGAGAGTTAAAAAACTCCTCTTCCTGTAACACAGGCTCATACACAACAACTTCTATTCCTTTCGCTTTAATACGTTTCATGATGCCCTGAATCGACGAGGCACGAAAATTATCAGAACCACTCTTCATGATCAGGCGAAAGATACCCACCACATTCGGCCGCTTGCTAATGATGGAGTCGGCAATAAAATCATACGGGTTCTGTTCGCCTCCACAATAGCGGCAATGATATTGTTCGGCACTTCCTGGTAGTTTGCCAGTAGTTGCTTGGTAT
>NZ_JAKRFQ010000418.1 GCF_022347985.1 Photobacterium sp. OFAV2-7 | reverse complement strand
GGTGCAACGGATTCAAGATACTGAAATACCGATCGCATGCCTTTGTCTTCGGTGATAATCGACGAAAAAGCCTCTGGCCGTTCCAGGGTGTCGGTAAGGAAACGACGACGCATCTCCTGATTCTCAAGACGCATTTCCTGCATCAGGATGGCGCGTTTGATCCCCTCGATAAGCCGATCTTCTTCTGTGGTCTTGACGAAGTAGTCGTAGGCACCCAGCCGGATGCAGTTCACCGCAGTTTCCAGTTGATTCAGGCCGCTTATGATAATCACGCCGATTTCCGGATACTCTTCGACAATTTGCTGGAGCAGGACTTCGCCGGAGACATTGGGCATCGTCAGATCCAGCAGCACCAGGCCGATATTCTCCCGGGCGATGATATCCATGACTTCCCGGCTGTCCTGGCATTGGAAAATGTGGTTGATGCCGCCCCGTCGTTCCAGAACAATGCTGAGACTGCGGAGAAAGGCCGCCTCATCATCAACCAGCAAGACGCCAAAACTAGGGTAGCGATTAATATTCATGAAGATGTTGTTCCTTTAATGGCGGGTAGCGAAAGGGTTACACAGGTGCCCTGAGCGAGTTTGGAATCGTAGGCCAAGGTACCACCATGCTCCTGGACAATGCTGAAAGATACCGACAGGCCAAGCCCGGTACCTCCTTGTTCCCGTTTGGTGGTAAAGAAAGGATCGCTCAGGTGGGGCAGGTGCTCGGGATCAATCCCACGTCCCTGGTCGCAAACCTCAAATTTAAGCATATTGTCGTGCGCCAGGTAGAAAGTGCGAACTGAAATACCATTGTCCGGGCTTTCCAGTGCCTGGCAGGCATTGATGATTAGGTTGATCACAACCTGTTCGATACGCTGGGCGTTGCCCTCAAAGCATGGCAGGTTTTCGGCGTATTCAACGTTAAAGTGATGGGTCGACTTGGAAATAGTATTGTCGACCAGGCGAATGGCTGTGGCGACAACATCGTTTAGATCGACAGTTTCACTCAGCTCGGTCGGCTCCTGGCGGGCAAAATCCCTGAGATCATCGACAATCCTGCGGATCCTGTGAGTACCGGTCAGCATGTCGTCAAGCATTGGCGGGATTTCGTCTCGCATCCGGCTGTAAGCCAACCCTCCGATAAGAAAATCACCGTGTTCCTGATAATGGGCTTCAAGGATATCTTCTGCATCCTGATAGACATCTTTGAGGATCGGCAGGTTGAGCAACAGCAGGCTGCTGGGGTTGTTGATTTCGTGGGCGACGCCAGAGACCAGTATCCCGAGAGAAGTCATTTTGTCAGCCTGAATAAGCTGCTGCTGTTGCAGTTGCTGCTCCTGGGTGCGTCTTGCTACCTCCCGGCTCAGGGCCCGGTTCCAGAACATGATAATACTGAGGATCAACAGCAGCAGGGTCGAGACAAAAGCGGCAGCCAAGCCGAGATTTTTCCAGCCCATGCCCTTTTCTTCTAGAGGGCCCAGCCACTTGTCGTACAGCGCCTGCTGTCGTCCGGTATTTTTGAGGATAGCAAGACCTTCGCTGAACTGGGCCAGCAGATCTTGTTTACCTTTCAGCACCGAGTAGCCATAGAGCTGGGCTCCGAAAGGTTTGCCCGCAGGGATGATGTTGGAGAGTTCGAGCGCCTTGCCAGTGTACAAGCCAGGCAGGTTCGCTACCAGCGCGTAATCATGCTTTCCTGAAGCCAGAAGTCTCAGCGCATCGGCATGGGTATCAACCAGCACTAATTTGGCACCGACTTTATTTTGCAACAGGTAATCATGCATGATGCCACCGCTTTGTACGATGACCTCTTTGCCTTTCAGTTCGGTGAGCTCAGAAATTGTCGGTGAGCCTTTACGGGTGAAAATGGACTGATGGACTATCGCATGTGGTGGCGAGAAGTCATAGCCTTTGGCGCGTTCTTTGGAAAACACCATTCCCTGCAAGGCGTCAATTTCACCGGTCTCTAGTTGGTGACGCATTTCGTCCCAGCCGCCGAGCTGGATATCGACCTTGATCCCCATGACCTCCGCGATAGCCAGTGTCAGTTCGGTATTATAGCCGTCCGGCTCGCCTTTCTCGTTGAGAAACTCGTAGGGCGGGTAATTATGGTCGCCACCCACCCGGATTGTCTCGCCATGTCCGGCCGCCTCGGCAGAAAGGGGAAAGACACCGATCAAAAAAGCAATGCTCGTCAGAAGGATGCCGGTCAGGGGGCTTTTTGCCTTGGGGAAGGTGAAAATCATACTGTTGTCCTTAGTGCTGAAGGTCTAGTTGCCTGAATGTGTCGTCAGCACCGAGCTAACCCGTTTGTTCCGTGGTGGCTTTGTTATTGATATTTTATATATTTGTAGCGAATAGCCAAGCGATATAGCTACAACTAATGATAGCGCCCTCAATTAGGTTAAGGGCGCTATACGAACGAGTCAGTGAACTCTAATCGAAAGGTCGGGGAGGAGGCCGTTATTGTGAGTTTATGGTGTTTTGTTTGGGGCTATAATGGCGAATTATTGCAGTAACTTCTTCGATACGGCGGCAAAAGCTGCGTTTTGAGGCCCGTTCGAACTCAGTATGATCACCGTCGCCATAAGGACCGAAACCATCGAGTGTCGGTAGTCCGGCTCCGGAGGTGACATTGGCATCGCTGACACCACCGCGTTGCTCGGTCTTGAGCGGATATCCCAGCAGATGGGAAAGCTTGTCGATGAGAGCCTGCTGTTCAGTTGATGGCGTCATGACATCTCGCTGAAGGCCACCGCTAAAGCTAGCGCTTACTCCCTCAATACCGTGCTGGTGGATCAGCGCGGGGATAGCGTCGAGTACACGCCGTTGCTCTTCGGTCTGGGTGAAACGTGCTTCAACCATCAGTTGGGCATGTGGCGAGATGGTGTTGGCACTGATCCCTCCTTTGATTTTGCCGACGTTGATGGTCGTTCCTTGCTCCAGGTTGGTCAGCTCCGTCAGGGTTAGGAGCAACTTGGCTGCTGCGAGGTTGGCATTTTTGCCCTGGCTGTATTGGTTACCGGCATGAGCGGCAACACCGTTAAGCTCGACACAATAGGTTGCAACGCCTTTGCGTCCGTTGACAACTTCATGATCTTCCCCGGCAGCTTCAAAGTCCAGGCAGGCATCATATCTGGTGGCAAGTTCTTGGGTGATGGCCTTGCTGTCGTCACTGCCAGTCTCTTCGTCACTGACCAGAAGAAAGTCGACATTGCAAAGCTGTCCGTGTTCGGCAAATACATGGCGCAGTGCAGACAAGGCGACAAAGTTGCCTCCTTTCATATCACAGCTACCGGGGCCGTAAATCCACTCTTCATTTTCTCTGAAACCTTCGAAGGAATGTGGCGGGAAAACAGTATCTAAATGCCCTAAGAGAAGCAGCTTTGGCAGCCCTTGTATCTTTGTGCTGCTAAACAGCAAATGGTTACCAATGTTTTCCCGGTAATAGACAGTGGTGGTCATTCCCAGAGCTTCCAGCCAAGCCTGCATCATTCTGCCATTCGCATCGACACCTTGTTTGTTTTGCGTCCATGAGTTCTCTTCTATCAACGCTTTGAGATCAGCGTAATTGATACCTTTCACAACTTGATTCCTTCCTCAGATTTAGCGAACTGCAGAATTCTCGCAGAGAATTTCCACCTAGCTCACTGTTATCAACAATATGCGACACTATGATATGAAACCATATTACTGCCTTGCTGTAATCTTTCTGTGCTCTAGTGGCATATTTTGAGGTTTGAATGATTAAGGAGAAAATCATGGCCCCTCCCCGTGTTGGTTTGTGGATGTATCAGAATTCAGGTGGAACAGACATTGAGCGCAAGATTGTTGCTCAGCTAAATGAAAGGAATATAGAGGCAATTACCGGGCTGGACCTGGGTGAAGCCTCGGCGCACAACGGCAGTATCTTTTGCAATGGTCATATGATGGACGAGCTGGACCTGTTCTTTTCTTATAACGCTGGTCAGCAGACGCCGTACCAGGTGTACTTGTACCAGACCCTGAGCAGCATGATCCCGACTATCAATAACTATGCGGCGTTTGAACTGACCGAAGATAAGTTCCGAACGGCGCACTTGTTGAAGAAACACGGCATTCCTACCTCAGACTATATTGTCTGTAACAAAAACAATATCGAACAACTCAGGGAGCACCTGCGGTTCTGGCAGGGTAAGGCTATCTGCAAGCCGGTGAACGGCTGGGGGGGGAACGGGATCATCAAGCTTGAGAGCGAACGTGATCTTGACTTGATCCACCCGTATATCACCAAGCAAAGCTCGCCGCAGTTCTATATCGAGCGGGTGATTGAAAATGACTTTACCGACTACCGGATTGATATTGTCG
>NZ_JAKRFQ010000417.1 GCF_022347985.1 Photobacterium sp. OFAV2-7 | reverse complement strand
CATCGGCACGTTTGAAGATAGAAGCAACACGAGTGTATGCATACTGCATGTATGGCGCCGTGTTACCTTCGAAGGCCAGCATGTTGTCCCAGTCGAAGATGTAGTCAGTGGTACGGTGCTTGGAAAGATCTGCGTATTTAACAGCGGCCATCGCAACAGTCTTGGCAATGTTCTCTTTTTCCGCTGCATCCAGATCCGGGTTCTTCGCTTCGATAAGCTTCGCTGCGCGCTCTTCTGCTTCGTCCAGAAGATCGGCAAGACGAACGGTACCACCAGCACGGGTCTTGAACGGACGACCGTCTTTACCTAGCATCATACCGAAAGCGTGGTGCTCCAGGGTAACTTCTTCTGGTACATAGCCAGCCTTACGAACAATCGTCCATGCCTGCATCAGGTGCTGGTGCTGACGTGAGTCGATGAAGTAAAGTACACGGTCAGCGCCTAGTTGCTCGTAACGGTATTTGGCACAGGCGATATCTGTGGTGGTGTATAGGAAGCCGCCATCACGCTTCTGGATAATAACACCCATAGGCTCGCCGTCTTTGTTCTTGTATTCTTCAAGGAAGACAACCTGCGCACCATCGTCTTCTACTGCCAGGCCTTTTTCTTTCAGGTCGGCAACAATGCCAGGAAGCATGTCGTTGTACATGGATTCACCCATAACGTTATCACGGGTCAGTGATACGTTAAGGCGATCGTAGTTACGCTGGTTTTGGATCATGGTAACGTCTACCAGCTTCTTCCACATGTCAGCACAGTACTCGTCACCGCCCTGTAGCTTAACAACGTAGTTACGAGCACGTTTTGCGAACTCTTCGTCTTCGTCGTATAGCTTTTTGGATTCGCGGTAGAAGGCTTCAAGGTCAGACAGTTCCATTGAAACTTCGCCAGACTCTTGCTGAACACGTTCCAGGTTGGCAATCAGCATACCGAACTGAGTACCCCAGTCACCGATGTGGTTGGCACGAACTACTTTGTGACCTAGGTGTTCAAGGGTGCGAACAACAGCATCACCAATGATAGTTGAACGAAGGTGGCCAACGTGCATTTCTTTGGCAACGTTCGGCGCTGAGTAGTCAACAACAATGGTTTTTTGTTCTTCTTTGGCAACACCAAGGCGCTCGTCAGCCAGGGCTTCTTCGGCGCGCTCGGCTAGCCAGGTTTTGCTTAGGAATATGTTGATGAAGCCAGGGCCTGCGATTTCAACTTTCTCTGCGATACCGTCAAGGTCCAGTACGTCGATAACTTTCTGTGCGAACTCGCGAGGGTTAGTGCCAAGCTTTTTGGCAACGCCCATGACACCGTTAGCCTGGTAGTCACCAAACTGTGCTTTCGCAGACTGGCGAACAGCTGCTGGGCTACCTGCTGGTGCGCCTGCGGCTTCTAATGCCTGAGATACTTTATCGTTAATTAGTGCTTGAATGTTCACACGCTTATCCTTTAAATCATTTAGTTCGCCAGTAGACTGATTGTACTGGCGAGGCAAAAACGTCACGGTATTCAAGAGCTGCCATAAGCAAAACCGTCAAAAATAATCACGTAAGCAGGCCACATCAATTGCAGCATAATGAATGCTGGTGGGGATCACATGAGTATTTTTGACGGGACACTCTCTTGGATCAGAGGTGATATCTTGAATACGTACATTGCATTGCCTTAATAATACCCACAAAGTTAGGTGTTTTGGCAACCCGAAAAAGGCATTGTTTGCGATTTTTTTTTTGTTTTGGATAGAACGTGAAAATTATGCACAAATCAAGCAGCAACAAGGCCTGTCGTCGCCTTGGGCGGGGTTTCTATAAACCTAAAACTGTGGATAATTATGCGTTCGTTTCCCGATGCAGTATTAACTGGAGAAAAAACATGCAGAAGCTAATTGATGCCGGTCTTCACCCCGAACAAATGCTGGCAGGGCTGCCTGCTTTTGGTGCGCGTATCGAGTCTCTGGCGCAAGAAATGAATATATCGTTGTCTGGCTACCAGGCTGACCATATTGCATTACGGGTGAATGACCTTGAAGTGGCCAAGGCGCTGCATCAGGCCTGGCTGGAATACGGCGAGGAGTGGTCGAACAATGAAATCAACGGTCGGCCGATTATTGTAATCGGTTTTCACCAGCCGCTTGAGGTGGGTAGCTGGCGCATTGAAGCACTGGAGCTGCCATATCCGGGGAACAAGTCGTATCCGCAGCAGGGCTGGGAGCATATTGAGTTTGTTGTTCCGGCTAAGGTTGATAATACCGATGAACTGAAAACAGTACTGGATGAGGTGTTTCCGTTATTGCCGTGGGAGAAACTGGCTGAGCAAGATATTAAGGTAAAGGCCAGTATGCCGTCGGGTGAAAAAGAACGTCTGCCGAATCCAACGTACGCTTTTAAGAAGCAGGGTGTGTGTATCAAGCTACATCCTTGTTCGCTCAAAGATGTGATTGCAAGTGAACGAGGCTAGTTCTGAATGAGCTTTGTGTTGCGGGCCAGTTAGCAGCCCGCAACCTGAAAGGTATTTGTTGTTAGAGAATGACGGTGCGGTTGCCGTGCACAAAGACCTTGTCGTCTAGTACCAGGCCAAGCGCCTTGCTCAGAACCGACTTTTCGACATCACGCCCGGATCGGGCCATATCGCCGGCGCTGAAGTTATGATCCACATTGATGACATTCTGGGTAATGATCGGGCCTTCGTCTAAATCGTTGGTCACAAAGTGGGCAGTCGCCCCGATGATTTTTACCCCGCGCTCGAATGCTTGCAGGTACGGCTTGGCACCGATAAAGGCTGGCAAAAAGCTGTGATGAATGTTGATGATCTGATGCGGGAACTGGGCCACAAAGTTAGGTGTCAGGATCCGCATATACTTGGCCAGTACAACATAGTCGGGGTTGTACTGCTTGACAGCCTCAAGCATTTTTTCTTCGTGAGCTTCGCGGCTCAGCCCTTCATGGCAGACATGGTGGAACGGGATATCAAATTTCTCTGTTAGTCCGGCCAGCGTATCGTAGTTGCCGACAACGGCTGCAATCTCAACATCCAGGGTTCCGTCGAAGGCTTTGACAAGAATGTCGCCCAGACAGTGTGCCTCTTTCGTGACCATAATGACAATGCGTTTGCGGGCCGAGCTAACCAGACGGCGGTAGCTGCCTTCAGGCAGCGCACGATCGAGATCGAACAGGAAGGTTTCGTCGTTAAATACCCCCTCCAACTCCGTACGCATAAAGAACCGGGTATGGGAGTGATCAACAAATTCATTATTGTGGATAATGTTTAGTTGGTGTTTGTAGCAGATGTTGGTGATTTTAGATATTAAACCCATTGCATCTGGGCAGTCGGTGAGAAGGGTTTTGGTTTCCATGTGCTTCCTTGAACTACTATATTTATATTTCCGTTCTCTTTTATTTACCGCGTATTTATTTCAGGGTCAAAACAAAATTCGAATTAGTTTCAGTGATAGTTGCCATTTGTACAAAAACCTAACTAATGAGTTGCATTATCTAGGAGGAAGCTATGTGGTCACAACGGCTGACATTTTTTTTGAAAACCCTTTTGCTCGCTCTACCGTTTCTTGGTGTCGGCTTTGCCTATGCCGACAGTCATTCCAAGGACAGCAAGTCGCTGTATACCCGGCTCGGGGGGCTGCAGCCTATTTCAGTTGTCGTCAGTGATTTTATTGATGTGATGGTGGTCGATGACACCCTCAATGCCAACCCGGCAATTGATGCGGCAAGAAAAGTGGTTCCTGCTCCCTACTTGAAATATCAGGTCACGGCGATGGTTTGTAATGCCACCGGAGGCTCGTGTAAATATCAGGGGCGGTCAATGAAAGATGCCCATGCCCACTTGAATGTTTCGGAGAAAGACTGGCAGCAGATGGAGGTATTGCTGAAAGGGGTACTGGACAAACATGGCGTGCCGGAAAAAGAGCAGCAAGAGCTGATGGAAATTGTCGGTTCGACCAAAGCAGACATTGTTACTGCACCTTAATTCTGTCTCTGGTTGCAGCTATTGCAACCAGAGATCTGCTCGTCTAACCCATCGACACCCTGAGTATAAATAACCGTAGTCGCAGGCTGGCAAACTTGGCATAATGTTTTTTTCTACTGTATATATAACCAATAAGCTCTTTGGAATGATTGCCAAGTTTTTTGCCTCAGGTGGCGCACTCGACAAAGCTATACCTGGTTTCCAGGCTCGCCAGCCGCAGATTGACATGGCCCAGGCTGTCGATGATGCAATTTGTGAACAGACCCAGTTGGTGGTAGAGGCGGGGACGGGGACGGGCAAGACCTTTGCCTATTTAGTTCCGGCGTTGGTTCGCGGTAAAAAAACCATTATCAGTACCGGCTCGAA
>NZ_JAKRFQ010000416.1 GCF_022347985.1 Photobacterium sp. OFAV2-7 | reverse complement strand
CGGGGTACCTCTCCACTGCTTGGGGGTATTCCACAATAGCATCGGGCGATAATTCCACGGTGTTTGGCGCGCTCATTAAAGTGTCGGGAAATTCCTCTGTTGGTATCGGGTTGTCTGATTTGTATTATGGTGTGGATGAATCAAGATACGCTGATGTCAGTGATGATCACACCTTCGCCGTAATGGGTGGTAAGATGCAACTTTGTAATGATGACAATGTATGTATTGATAATGTTCAACAGGCCATTGTAGATTTGCAGGCGCAAGCCACAGAGATATCTGAGTTGAAAATCGCCTTGAATGATCTAAAGAAGCAACTAGATTTGATTGCCTCTCAAAGGTAATGACCAAAAAGTGTTCTAAGTCCCTAGCCCGTCCAATGTGACGGGCTTTTCATTAGTAGAGCTAATCTGTTATCGACACCTTTCTAACTCGCAAAGGGGCAAGAACAACCTCATAAGGTTAGCTTGATGTATGGGGCGATTCGTTGTCAGATGCTCATATTGCAACTACTATTACGAAACGTAATCTATGACCTAAGCTATACAGTCAAAATACCTACAATATCAGCCTCATGGATGAAGGTAGCACTCCTTTGACCTATTACCACCAAGCCAGCATAAGGATTAAATCGAATCCTATCACCGGGTTCGACTTCCTTAACCAAAGGCCCAACAGCTAACACCTTCCCCTTATTTGAAGGCGAGCTAGGAATGAAGAAGCCTTGTTCTTCAGTTTTGGCAGTATCACGCTCAATCACCACCCAATCATGCAAAGGCCTTAACCTCATAGTGCACCACCTTTCTGCATTTCTCGCAGCAAAGCTGTAACTGGCGTGGTGATTTTACCTAGTGGGTTACCCTTCTCGAGCACAGTGGTCATCTTACGCATTGCAATGTGAGTGTAGATAGCAGAGGTTTTCGGGTCAGCATGGCCCATTAGCGCCTGAATCTGTAGCGTCGACGCATCTGATTCGGCCAGCTCAGTACCAAACAAATGTCTCAGAGCGTGTGGATGTGCCTGGTCTTCAGGAACGCCAGCTGCAATCGCGTAGCGCTTAATCATCCGGTCAACGGCCCTAGTCGATAACCGCCTAAGCTCCCCACGATGATCCCACTCTGGAATGTGCCGGTTCCGAAGGTTCACAAATAATACCAGGTCGCCGTTTTCCAATAATCGGTCAATACTCTGCAGTTCTGGATGCCCCAAGTAAGCCTGCAGTAACAACATAGCTTCGGACGGCATTGGTACCATTCTTTCGTTGTCCCCTTTCTCCACTGTCCGAATTGCCAGCCTGTCGGCATCCTGGTGTTTATACCAAATCAGATTAGATTCATTCAGATCACAAACACCTGACACACGAAAGCCACAGCCCAACAGCAAGGCCAGCATCGCACTATCGCGAATACCTGCGAACGTATCCAAATCTGGCTGCAGTAGAATGGCCTCAGCACTATGAAGGCCCATAGCGCGAGGCAAGCGGCGCCCCGATTTTGGGTAGACCAGGTCATGAGCTGGATTCACCTTAATTAACTGCCTGAGGCGCAAATACTTATAGAAGCCACGAACTGCAGCAACGGCTACCTTACGAGAAGCCGCTGAATAACCCATTCGATGAAGCTGGCCACCGGTAAACTGCTCCAACTTTCCTAAAGTGGCCTCAAGGTATTTGCCTTCAAGATAATTCCCAAGCCGCTCAAGTGTTTTGCGGTACTTGGTGACCGTTTTAGCACTGCAGTTCTCGTTCTCCCGCTTCCACTGTAAAAACTGATCAACCAGCAACAAATCCACTTTCTCACCAACTATTTGGGTACCGGGGGCAGAAAAACTCATGGACTCATGGATCCTATCGTCGAGAACTCAATGAACCCAGTATTCATGCGGCTTCCAAGCTATCGGAGGGCCTTAAATTATCCATGGAAAAACCTATGGGGGACTAACAAACTCATGGAAGGAAAAATTGACCTCTGGGTCAACCTGTGGATGCTATTTCTGGCCGATTCTTTCTTCCTTAGCTCTCTATCTCTCTCTTTTTTAAAAAGAAAGAAGAAAAGAAAGAAGGACTGCGGCCAAAAAGCGCAAAAAACAAACCCATGGAAGAAACAGCATAACTCATGGAGAAATCGACCTAACCCATGGATGAAAGAAAGCAACAAGCAGAGTGATATCAATGAGTTAGTATTTGCATCCACAGGTCCACAACTCAGAACAATATCCTGTGCCCCCCAAGCTTGCAGACAGGCACGAGCCGCGCCATCTTATTTTCACGCTCCCGCATCCAATCCGGGCGCCCCTAAACCTCTTTGGGGGTGCGGGGGAACAACGATTTAGGGTAAGGAAGCGCATCCCTGATGAAGGGCGTTCTAAGTAGAAGTACGAGAACCAGGTAATGCATGACTACCGCGCCAAGAACGCCCTCTTATGAGGTTTTCAGCGCGATAAGAATACGCATAGACACTAAGGAGGAAACTATGCGTATTGCTATTGTGATTGGTCACCAGGTCGATTCACCTGGAGCCGGGAATAAAGAGAAAGGCGTATTCGAATTTGGCTTTAACGAGCCACTCGCACACAAAATAGCTGACAAGCTCGCTGCTTATGGCCATGAGCCTATAGTGATCTACAGAAAGACGTATGCCGCCCTACCCGCTGACATCAACCGAACTGAGCCCGACATGATTATTTCGTTACACTGTAATGCATTTAATTACGAGACATCAGGAACAACAATGCTCTATTACAAACCAAGCAAGAAAGGAAAAGTCCTGGCTGCCTGTTTACAAGAGAGCGTTACTAAAGCTCTCGGGTTACGCGATCGAGGAATTGTTGGTAAGAAGACTGGCCGAGGCAAATCTCTATTAAAAGGAACGAAGGCACCGGCTGTTATTGCTGAGCCGTTTTTCATCGATAACAATAAGGATCTTAAAGCAGCCTACCAGCACTTTGAAAAACTGGTTGATGCATACGTTGAAGGTGCCATTTTAGCCGAAAAACGGTTCCAAAACCCCCTCATAAGATGTTGATTTATAAGGAACTCAAACGCCCCAAAAAGGCTCTGAAATTGGAACAAAAAATCAATAAAATACTTTAAATTCATCATCTTATAAAAATAAAAAGCCGCACGTTATATGTTCGGCACTATATGCTGGAACAGAGAGCGCTCATACAAGTTGTCCATCAGCTTACGATGTCGCTTTTCCTCACTTTCCAGTAACCGATAAAACGACTGGAGCTCATCGTTAATATGAACGTCACTGCCAAAGGTCGCATCAAGCTGATACGAACGCCTTATGATCTGGGCGTTGATATTTCTGTTTTTTGGCAAAGCATGGTTATAGGTCTCGATAGCATTCACTTGCTTGAGCACCTTTTTGATATCAGGCTTATTTTTCAGGTAGTTGTTCTGGGCAAACCCATTAATATGAGGGATTGAAAGATAGCACTGCCAGTCGGCAAGTACATCAAGATAGTAGAATATGTCTTTGGTTGTTCTCGTCATTCTATAGAGGTGCTTATTATTTTCGACCTCTTGACGATAAAAGGCTTCTAGATCGACTAGTTCTTTGAAGAAAACGAGAAGATCAAACCCGTCACCACACCCGACTTCAATCGCCGGAACATTATTAATACCGAGATCGCATGCCGCGATGGCACCTCTGATGTCATTATGATCGGTTATCGCAATAAGGTGTTTCTTTCCCTTTAGCAAATCAAGAACAAACGGCAAGGTTGTAAAGCGCTCCAACACTGTTGTGCGCAAATGAAAATCGAGATAGATGAATTCATCCCTTGGCTTGAAATCATAAAAGTCCGAGAAAAAGTCAGACATTTTATCAAACTCGATCATAACAACCTCCCTCATAAAGATAGGAGAAATTGCTTAGCTTTAATAAGCACAACCTTGCTGTCATTCCTTCCTTTCATCCAATCTATACGCTGGATTTCAGCAGTAAACTCAGAAACACGCGCCATTGATTATTATACTTAGCGATACAACAACAATGACAGGTAACCCAAGACCATGAAAAATCCGTCATCTAAGGCTAACCTGCACAACAAGGAGGCAATCTCGCCCCAGGCAACAAAACTCAATGCAACCGACCTATATCATCCCTGTGATCCCAGCCAGTTTGATTTCGACACCACCGAGGAGATTGAGCAGACTGTTAGCCCCATCGGCCTAGACCGAGCTGTCGAGGCAATCAAACTGGGGATTGGCATTCAATCGGCTGGTTTTAATATCTTCGTCATGGGCTCTGCCGGGCTAGGAAAACACACAATTGCCCAGCAGCTTCTGCACCAACATCGAGACCTAAACAAACCGCTTTTCGATTGGTGTTATGTCAACAGATCGG
>NZ_JAKRFQ010000415.1 GCF_022347985.1 Photobacterium sp. OFAV2-7 | reverse complement strand
CGGCCACTTTCATGGGCTATGTCGAGAACATTATTCCTCTGAGTAATCCGCATGGCCGTGAAGACGAAACCTGGATGCACGGCTGGACTGTCTTCTACTGGGCTTGGTGGATTTCTTGGTCACCATTTGTCGGTATGTTCATTGCCCGTGTTTCTAAGGGCAGAACGGTTAGAGAGTTCCTGATTGCCGTAATCTTTATTCCAACCCTGATTACCCTGATCTGGATGTCTGTCTTTGGTGGTATTGCTATCGACCAGGTGGTGAATAAAGTTGGTGAGCTAGGTGCAAACGGGCTGACTGATATTTCTCTGACTCTGTTTCACGTATTTGATGCTCTGCCATTTGGCTCGATCATCTCAGTGATCTCTATCGCACTAATCTTGGTGTTTTTTATCACCTCGTCTGATTCAGGCTCTCTGGTTATCGATAGCATTACAGCTGGCGGTAAAGTGGATGCTCCTGTTCCGCAGCGTATCTTCTGGGCAACCGTTGAAGGTGCAATTGCAGCAGTCATGTTGTGGGTCGGCGGAACCGAAGCGATTCAGGCTCTGCAGGCTGGTACCATAGCCACAGCCCTACCGTTTACCATTATTCTCCTATTGATGTGTGTGAGTCTCATCAAAGGGTTGAGAACCGAAAAATCGCTCTACACGGCGAAAGGGACGAGCATTAACGCAAGCCCTTCTCTTTAATTAAACAAAAATGGTCAGCATCATGCTGACCATTTTTTTCCCATCCGAACTATTGTCCATCCGGTATCACATTACCATTCTCATCATAGGCCTGAACGTTGAAATGGTACTCAACACATTTCTCGTAGTCGCCTTTGAACAGCGCGTTAAAAGCATACTGGTAAGGGACAAGCTTACATGCAAAACTATGGTTCCCCGGTGTATTCGGATTCCAGCCCCAGTCTTTATCCCAGGTGATCATTAACGCTCCTGATCCACTTGTATCAAATGGCTTCATATCGGCACAACCCAACTTCTCGCCAGTGATATCAAGATTCAGTTCCTTGGCAAAGAGACGGTAATAATCAATCCTGTTTTGCGCCAGATTGGTTTCGGCTCCCTTGTTACACTCATAGGCGCCATTAATGATCTGAATTGTTGCCCCGAATCCGGCCTCGATACCCGCCGCTTTGTCGGCGGCATTTGGCTTCCAGGTTCCATCAATAACATGCAACATACTCGGTTTCGGAGGCTGTGGGTAGACATAGAAAAAGACTGCCGAAGCAAGATTCAACCAGGTATCGGCGACCAATGCGGGGTTTTCCAACAAGATACTCTGATCGCCGAACATAGCTTCCGAGAACGGGCCATAATTATAGTTCCAGCTCAGCTGCTTAGCCCCTCGACCAAAATAACTCTTGCCTGGCGCGCATGGCCACTTCTCACCCTGCCAGCCGCTACATTTACTGTAGGTACTGTCGGGCTTATCTTCGGACTTATACATTTCGCGCAGGTAATACAGTCCCTGCCGCCACTCAGGTACCCCTTTTGATGTCTCCCAGCTTGGAGCATGTGCCCCTGTTTCCTGAACAAAGTGGGCAAACATGGTGGTGATAGAACGTTTACAAATGTCGTCTGAATTACGACCGTCGGTATAGGTCCGACAGAACGCAGGGAACTTGGCTATTGCCTGAAGAAAACGTGTATAGGTGTACTTCTCATTGCGCAGCGGGAAAAGATAGTTCCACATCGCCTCATCAACAATAGTCTCGACGCGGCGGACATTCTCCGGGTTCGCTATGTTCAGAGGAGTCACAGCTTCCACCAACGCATTACCAAGCGTCGCAATATCAGAGCGTACCAAGCTAAACAGCTCTGTGCTGGTTTGTTGCGTTTCGAAAGCTTCCAGCTCACTGCGCGGCATTAAGTATCCGCCTTTACCATCAGGGATCACCGTCAAGCCGGGTTCCGGATTAGGGTTGGGACCTGGGCCGGGTCCAGGCTCTACAGGAGTGGAACAATCTGAGGGTTTCCAAAACCATGATGGTGATGCTGACGGTGTGTCCCATGCACCCGGATTATTCTGGGCGATATAGCAACTTCCGTTATAGCTAACCACATCACCATTAACGACCTGAGTCTGGCCCGGCACCCATTCTATGGGTTGTGCATTAGCGAGGGTCACGCCGCTTGCACTAACACCGAGTGCCATACCAATCAAATAACCAATTCTTTTAGTCTTATTGATGTTCAACATAAATAACAAGCCTCCGTTCTATCTTTCGGGTTCTGGTTATTATTTGTTCAACAAAAATACGGTGCGATGTGATTCAAATTTAAATTGTCAGGCGTTCGAGTGTATTCACATTATTTCTGATAGCGAGAATATTCTCGCAGTGAATTATCGATATCACGCAAAGAATTATTCTGTTGATAAAATTAGCAAAAAACGCAATTACCGCTTCACCCGACCTCTGGCATTCGCAGCTACAATGAGTCGGTTAATCAGCACTTTTTTCTTAGTCTCTGACGCAGTATTAAGCTCGCGGATCACCCGGCTAATTTCAGAATCAAGGTACTTAGCCGTCTTAGTGCGGACCATCGCACTAATGACTTTATCGGCGTTGACCGGCAACGGTTGGGCCAGTGCCCACTGATAGCTATAGTTCTGGTCGCTCTCCAAACCACTATCTGCCTCCTTATCATCAATAACGATTTCTAATGGAGACTGAACATCGGCTTCACGTCCTAACTTCTTGTAATACTCGCAGACAACAGGAGATCGATAATGTGGCAGCTCGCCACTTTGGTATAGCTTCGGCCCCAGCTCTCTGGCCAGTTCTACTTTCGCCTCCAATACAAAAGTACTCGCATTGGTCGCTTTAGCCGTTGGTTTGTCCGGCTCGGTAAAATACACCATCGCCCGATCTTTGGCCCGTGTCAGGCCAACATAGGCCAGTCGCCGTTCTTCCTCAACATCGGCTGCAATACTCCCCGACGATTTATTCATATAAGGGAAGGCATCCTTATCCCAGAAAGGCAGGTGAACATGATTATATTCACAACCTTTGGCACGGAAAATCGTTGTCAACTGAACACCCGAAGCTTGGTTATTGGCTTCCTCTGTACGCTGGACAGATTGCTGTGCCGACCTCTGAGTATAATACTCGAAATACTGCAGAGCCTTTTCACAGTTCTGATCCATAGATTCCAGCACCGTTGCCACACTGTCGAGCCTTTCAATGGCCTCTTCGATTTCAGTCGCCGTCGCCTCGGTTTTCCATATCCAGTTATCGAGCCCGCTCTCATTACGATACTGGTTATAAACTTCCAGCGCCTTGAAGCTCCCCTTTCGCTGCAGCCGCACCAGCAGCTCCAATCGCTCAATCAGGTTATCCAGCTTCAGGCTAGTATTCGCTTTCTCGTACCGGGCGATAAACACCAACCAGTTAGTGGTTTCCATACCGGCCAGCTGATCGCATAGCGGACGCAGTTCCTTATTTGGCACATAGCAATGGGGGAAACTCAAAAAACTAAATAACAACAAAGACTTTTGCTGCTGAGGCATCTCACTATACCTACCGGTTGCCAGCAACATAAGTTCAGTCAGCAACCTGACTTCCCGACTGTTAGCCAGCACCGAAGGGACCGGCATTTGGTAAGGCACCTGCTTGCTCAAAAAAGCCAGCTCAAACAACAAGGTCTGCGACCAGCGCCGCACTAGAATAGCAACGTCTGACGGCTCGCCGCCATCAGCGATATAGTTCAGCACCGATTGGGCAATTTCACCAACCTGGCGCGAAGTACCTGACACCTCTATGGCAGTATCACTGATACCTTCGTCAGAAATGGTGAGAAAATCACTGAATCGTTGCTTATTGTTGGCAATAAGATGGCTGGCAGATAAGGCCAGACTATGCCCGAACCGGAAGGTGCGCGACAGGGTATAGGTACTGGCAGGGGCAAAATCCTGTTCAAAATCCAGCATGAACTGTGGTGCACTACCCCGCCACTTATAGATACACTGATCGACATCACCGACAGCCAGTAACTGTGTCTCCGGACCCAGCAACTGCTTGAGCAACCGATACTGAGCCGTATTAATATCCTGGAACTCATCAACCACCACAAGCTTGCAGTACTGATGGTAATGCTCACGTATTGCATCATTGCCTTCGAGCAATTTCACCGACTCCACCAGCCAGTCATCAAAAAACAACACCTTTTGCTGCTTGCGCAAGATCTCGAACTGCTCAAAGGCATCGATAATAAACAAATAGTCCCGGCTGATTTCTGACATCCGGAACACTTCGCGCGGCGGCAACATGTATGCTTTCACCAAGCCGATAAAACTCAGTAATAGTTCAATAGTCTTGGGATCTTTGACCATTTGTTGGCGCTGGAAGCT
>NZ_JAKRFQ010000414.1 GCF_022347985.1 Photobacterium sp. OFAV2-7 | reverse complement strand
CATCAAGCCCGTCAGGGGTAAATACGACGAAAGCGCCGTAGATGTTGGAAAATTCATTCACGGAGCGCCGCAACAGTTCATTGATCGAGCCTCGAAGCTCAGAACTATTGGTAAAGTTTTCCTCGGCGTTGTATTTGAGGAACAACACGCTCTGGGCCAGCATTTCAGCCCGGTAGATGGCTTCATCGAAATACTGCTGAACAGATATCGCCTGACGCTCTGCCTGAGCCTGAACAACATCCTGGGATTTATTGCGAAGAGAAGTGAATGACTGCTCACTCACTAGCTGCTGGCTCTGGCCAGAGAAATAAAATGATAGGCTGGTTAAGACCAAGACTGTTACCAACAGTCCAACCCCTGCCATCAGGGTGATCTTCCACTGCACCGATAGTGACCGCATATAAACAATCCTTGTTCGTACTACTCAGTCGAAAATGTAATGGTAAACTACATTTTTATCAATATTTTATAACATGCAGGTAGTGTCATAAATTTGACCGCCAGCAACAATTTTTTGACAAACCGACAGGCGAAAAAAAGCGCGGCTTTGACACCGCGCTTAAAGCCTGTCACAGGCTTGAATTAATGTACGTTCAGGCAAGCAACCGCGTGAACGTCACCTCCTTCCAGCTGAGGTTTGCTGTCTGCGCAGGACGCCGTAGCCTGAGGACAGCGGGTGCGGAACACGCAGCCTGAAGGTGGGTTCATTGGTGAAGGAAGCTCTCCCTCCAGCAATTCAATATGCTTATTACGTTCCAGATCCGGATCCGGGATAGGTACCGCAGACATCAACGCCTTGGTATACGGGTGTTTAGGCTCGGCAAACAATGCCTCTCCTTCCCCCATTTCTACCGCATTGCCCAGATACATCACCAGAACGCGATCCGAGATATGCTTGACGACTGACAGGTCGTGGGCAATGAAAATCAGACTCAAGCCCATCTCTTTCTGCAACGACTTCAGCAGGTTAACAACCTGTGCCTGAATCGACACATCTAGGGCCGATACCGGCTCGTCACAAATGATCAGTTTAGGCTTGAGGATAAGTGCACGGGCAATACCAATACGCTGACACTGACCACCGGAGAATTCGTGCGGATAACGGTTAATCACGTTTGGCAGCAGACCGACTTTAGCCATCATCGCCTTGACTTGCTGCTTTACCTCGTCAACATGCAGATCCGGATAGAACGCCTTCAGTGGCTCGGCAATGATTTCGCCGACAGTCATTCGCGGGTTCAGTGATGCAAGCGGATCCTGGAAAATCATCTGGATTTCTTTACGCTTCTCGCGCATAGCAGCCTGATCCAACTTCGTCAGATCCTGTCCCAACCAGACAACGTTGCCATCGGTTGCTTCAACCAAACCAATCACAGCACGGGCAAACGTCGACTTACCACAACCAGATTCGCCAACCACACCAAGCGTTTCGCCTTCATAGAGGCGAATACCAACACCATCAACCGCTTTTAGCGTTGACGGCTTGCTCCAAGGCCATGCCGACTTAGGGGCAATATCAAAATGAACTTTAAGATCTTTAATATCTAGCAGCAGGTTCTTTTGTGCTTCCATTACCACGTCCCCATATCAGAAAAACACGCACGTAAACGCCCTTCGGCAAAGTCCTTCAAAGCAGGTGCTTCCTGCGTACAACGACTTGACACCCTGTGGCAACGTTCCTGGTAAGGGCAGCCAACTGGCAGACGAAGTAAGTTAGGTGGGTTACCCGGGATCGTTGGCAATTCTTCCCCGTCTGTATCAAGGCGAGGGATCGCTTTAAGCAAGCCTTCTGTATACGGGTGCGATGGTTTGTAGAAGATTTCATTGATCTTGCCGTATTCCATCGTACGGCCTGCGTACATTACCAGTACTTTGTCACAGCTACCAGCAACAACACCCAGATCGTGGGTGATCATAATGATCGCGGTATTGAAATCGCTCTTTAGCTCATTCAGAAGCTCCATGATCTGGGCCTGAACGGTTACATCCAATGCCGTTGTCGGTTCATCGGCAATCAATAGCTTAGGTCGACATAACAGTGCCATGGCGATCATTACACGCTGACGCATACCGCCCGAAAACTCATGCGGATACATGGTAATACGCTTGCGCGCTTCCGGAATTTTCACCGCCTCCAACATGCGGACACTTTCTTCAAAGGCTTCGGCCTTACCCATCCCTTTGTGCAGCATCAACACTTCCATCAGCTGGTCGCTGACTTTCATGTAGGGGTTTAGCGATGTCATCGGATCCTGGAAGATCATCGCAATCTGCTCGGCGCGCAGCTTGTTTAGCTCGCTCTCCGGCAGGTTAAGAATCTCACGACCTTCAAATTTAGCGCTGCCGCCAATGATACCGTTTTTGGCCAGCAGGCCCATAATGGCGAAAACAGTCTGACTCTTGCCCGAACCTGACTCGCCCACAATACCCAGGGTTTCACCCTGTTTTAGAGAAAAATTAAGATCGTTAACCGCGGTGACGATACCGTCTTGTGTTGTAAATTCTACGCGTAGATCTTTGACATCTAATAAGCTCATAATACTTCCTTATACTCTCTCGCCTTTGACTCACGGCCTCGTTTCTTCATCCGCCATGAGCCAAAGAACGATTCATTCTTATCTGTCTTTTGGATCCAGTGCGTCACGTAAGCCGTCACCCACATAGTTAAAGCAGAATAAAGTTACAACCATGAATGCCGCCGGGAACATCAGCTGCCAGATGGCAACCTCCATCGTTTGCGAGCCTTCCTGTAGCAAGGCCCCCCAGCTCGTCATTGGCTCCTGGACACCCAGGCCGAGGAAACTCAAGAATGATTCAGTCAGGATCATCGCAGGTACCAGTAGGGTTGAGTACACAGCAACAATACCTAGAACGTTCGGCACGATATGGCGGGTAATGATTCTCCAACGGCTAACGCCCGAAACATGTGCCGCCTCGATGAACTCTTTGCTTCGCAGGGACAAGGTCTGCCCCCGGACAATACGAGCCATATCAAGCCAGGAGATCGCCCCGATTGCGACAAAAATCAGCATGATGTTACGACCGAAGAAAGTAACCAATACGATCACGAAGAACATGAACGGAATCGAGTACAAGATTTCCAGAAGACGCATCATAATGCGGTCGGTACGGCCGCCGACAAAACCCGATGTTGCACCATAGAGAGTACCAATCACCACCGCAACCAAGGCGCCCAAAATCCCCACCATCAGGGAGATGCGGCCGCCGATCAGTGTTCGGGTGTACAAGTCACGACCTAGGCTATCGGTACCGAAGAAGTGTCCCTCTGCACCAAGACTCGGAGCGGCATGCAGTGCGTACCAATCTGTATCATCGAAAGCATACGAGCTGAACATCGGACCGAAAATTACCGCCAGCGTGATACAGAAAAGAATGGCAAGGCTGATCATCGCCGCTTTATTTCGCATAAAACGAATACGGGCATCCTGCCATAAACTACGGCCTTCAATTTCCAATTGCTCGGAAAACTTCTCGACGGCCTCTACATTGTCTTTTTTAGTTAGCATCATTTGTTCGGCCCTCTAGTAACGAATTTTCGGATCAATGTACGCAAGGACAATATCAACAACGGCGTTGAAGATAATAGTCAGCGTACCGATTAGAATTGTGATACCCAATACCAGTGAATAGTCACGATTAAAGGCTGCGTTAACAAAGAGTTTTCCGATACCAGGCAAACCAAAGATGGTCTCGATAACAACCGAACCGGTAATAATACCGACGAAGGCCGGGCCCATATAGGAAACAACCGGTAGCAGCGCAGGTTTCAGCGCATGCTTGATAATGATGTAGGAATAGCTCAGGCCCTTGGCACGAGCAGTACGAATAAAGTTACTGTTCAACGTCTCAATCATGCTACCACGGGTAATACGGGCAAATGTTGCAACATACAGCAGTGACATACCGAACATTGGCAGCAGCATGTACTTGGTTGAGCCATCATTCCAGCCACCAGCCGGCAGCCAGCCAAGATTGATCGAGAAAATATAGATAAGCACCGGCGCCAATATGAAGGACGGCATGACCACCCCTGCCATAGCGGTAGACATTATCGTGTAGTCTATCCAGCTATTTTGCTTCAACGCGGCAATGGTACCGACGGTGACCCCCATCACCAGTGCAAAGATAAAGGCAAAGAAACCGATTTTAGCGGAGACAGGCAGAGCCTTGGAGACCAGCTCATTTACCGTAAAGTCTTTATATTTAAAGGATGGACCAAAGTCCCCCTGGACAATATTGCCAAGATACGTCGTATATTGTTCAAATACAGGTTTATCCAAGCCATATTTGGCTTCGATATTGGCCATTACTTCCGGAGGAAGCGGGCGGTCGCTTGAAAA
>NZ_JAKRFQ010000413.1 GCF_022347985.1 Photobacterium sp. OFAV2-7 | reverse complement strand
AAGTTCAATAGTGTTTTAAATACGTCGCTCATAATTCTGATTTTAATGGAAATTTGAGCGGCTACTTTATATCAATTTAAAGAGTTGGACTATTTATAATTGACAAAAAAACACCATTGTTTTGATGATAAACACCTCTGAGTGCACGCTTTCAACATAGAGTGTAACTACTAACTCATTTTTGTCCCGCAAATGACCCTTCTATTTGGCCATACAACAGCAACTGGTTGATTTGAACACGAGGTAACTTAACTCATGGTGCTTGACTCCACAATACCACAAGATACAATCAGAATATGTTTTATATATGGATTATATATCAATGGGTATTGTGAAGATTTCTGAAGAGCTTCATGAAGAAATAAGAAAAGCAAGTTCTGTTATGTCTCGTTCTATCAATTCACAAGCAGAGTTCTGGATAAGAATTGGCATGCTCGCTGAGCTGCACCCACAACTATCATTCAACCAGATAGTCTCAGAGCTGATGAAATCAGCCGATGTCTCAGTGGCAAAAGCAGCGATAGAGAAAGGAAGCACCAATGAATAATAGTGTGAAAATAAAATCGGCTACCGAAATTAATTTAATGCGCAATGCTGGCAAGCTGCTTGCGCAGACATTTCATATGTTGGATGCGTATGTAAAACCAGGCATCTCCACCATGGACATTAACGACAAAGTAGAGAACTTTATTGTTAATGAGTTGAATGCTCGCCCCGCAAGCAAAGGCCAATATGGCTATCAGTTTGTTTTAAACTCATCGATTAATGAAGTCGTCTGCCATGGTGTCCCCAACACAAACCAGTTACTGAAAAGCACAGATATCATTAACCTGGACATTACGCTGGAAAAAGATGGTTATATTGCCGACTCCAGCAAAATGTATGTAATGCCAGATGCTACACCGTTGGCAAAAAAGCTCGTTAAAGTCACATACGACGCAATGTGGGCCGGTATTGAACAGGTTAAACCTGGAGCCAGACTTGGTGATGTTGGCCATGCTATTCAGCAATATGCCGAGCGCTACGGCTACAGTATTGTAAGAGAGTACTGCGGTCATGGCATTGGCCAGGAGATGCACGAAGATCCACAAGTACTTCATTACGGTCTGCCAAACCAAGGGCTCAAGCTCAAAGAGGGCATGGTTTTCACGATAGAACCTATGGTGAACCAAGGTGCAGCCAAAGTTAAAACAAAAAAAGACGGTTGGACTGTCATCACGCGAGACAAGAAGCTGTCAGCTCAATCAGAGCATACCATTTTGGTGACGAATTCTGGTTACGAGGTCCTCACGCTACGAGATGACGAAACACCGCCTCACAAGAATTAGCATCAAACCATTCCATAGCGCGTTAGCCCATCAACTGCTCAAGACACTCTTTGTTCATTAATGGATGTGACCGGGCGCCTAGCACCAGCACAATATCCACCGATGGAAGGACTGGCATGTTATCGAGAATTTTCAGATCGTCAGTAACGCTAATTCTTCCCATCGCACCGATTGCCATACCTTCCCGAACGATAGCACGCTGCGCTGAGGCCGTATTGCAGCACGCAAGTAGCTGATAAGGAGTACCTCTCTTGGTCAGACCGTCGATGGCTGCAGCGTGGTACTTACAGTCCGATTGGAATAAGGCCAGCGGAATGGGCTGCACATCGTCAATTTCGAAATCCTTGCTGGCAATCCAGACTCCCTGATCATTGGCCAGCCAATGCCCTTCTTCGCTATCAGGAGCACGGGTAAGAATCGCAGCATCAATTTTATCGTCATCCAACCACTCTCTGAGCGTGACACTTGGCTGGCTGAATACCTGAATTGAGCACGTCGGCTCTGCTTGTTTAAGCGCCCGGATCGCTTTTGGCAGAATGATGTCGTTGTAGTCTTCGGGACAACCAAGGCGAAAGGGACGCTTATCTTCATAACGTTTGACCTGATATAGCGCTTTATTGTGTAAGGCGACTAACTGCTCTGCATGAGCACGCAGTTCAAGGCCTGCTTCACTTAACACCAAATTACGGCCTTCCTTCTCGAACAAGCTGACACTCAGTTCATCTTCAAGCTTGCGCATCTGAGCGCTAAACGCTGACTGAGTGCGATTTATCTGTTTCGCGGCGCGGGTAAAGCTGCCTGTTTCGACAAAAGCGAGAAAACTTCTCAGCGCATCAATATCCATACTGGGCTTTGCTATCCATCGGTTTTATTAATGTAATCCATCAAAACTATCCGTTAGTGCTTAATAAAACAATCTCTTAAGCTAAAAACACATCATCAAGAAAAATACGTAAGGAGACATTAATGCAACTTTATATCGGCAACCAGAACTATTCCTCCTGGTCATTGCGTGCCTGGCTTATCTTCTCGCAGTTTGACGTAGAGGTAGATATCATCAAGCTGAAATTGTTTACCAAAGACTTCTACCGCACTCTTGAGAACATCGCACCAACGGCCAAAGTCCCAACCTTAGTTGATAATGATGTGACTGTATGGGACTCACTCGCCATTCTTGAGTACATCAACGAGACATACCTTGGTGGTAAAGCCTGGCCAAGCTCGGCAAAAGAAAGAGCCAAAGCGCGCGCTATTTCGGCTGAGATGCATTCCGGCTTCTTTGATATCCGCAATGAGCTACCGATGAACTGCCGCGCCAAAAGGAAGATCACCCTCAGCGAGGGAGCCGTTAAAGACATCGCGCGAATAGATGCAATTTGGTCAGAGCAAATGGAACAATACCCTGACGGCTGGTTATTTGGTGGATGGTCGATAGCAGATGCTATGTATGCCCCAGTCGCCCTGCGGATACAAACCTACGACATTGCACTGTCTGACAAAGCTAAGCTCTATCAACAAAAGCTACTCAACAGCCCGGCCGTACAAAGGTGGCTGACTGAGGCAAGTTTAGAAACCGACATTGTCGAAGAAGACGAAGCGGGAACGCCTGTTTAAAGAGAATAAACGAACCTGAAATGGAACAAATTTCTGTTAATCAGATAGTTGACTTGGCTCATTCTCGGCCAAATTAATTTGAATGGTGACTTGACCTAATCGGGCAGCCTTCAGA
Organism: Photobacterium sp. OFAV2-7; assembly: GCF_022347985.1. Taxonomy (GTDB): domain Bacteria; phylum Pseudomonadota; class Gammaproteobacteria; order Enterobacterales; family Vibrionaceae; genus Photobacterium. The sequence continues at coordinate 1,331 of NZ_JAKRFQ010000413.1, read as the reverse complement.
CAAGTGTAAGCTGCCATCTGTCATTACTGAGGGAGCATGACGTCACATGTCAGCCGATACAAAGCTGACACGTCATGGGATAAAACTAAGCTAGAGACTTTGCTCTAGCTTACTTAGTTTGATTAGGAAGTAGGTTAGAAGTTTATACTCATGTTAGGCTTTGAGTTCCATTTCGTATTCGTGCTCATTATCTTCTATTATTTGAAAGCCAAGTTTATCGTATAGGTTGTATGCCGGGTTACTTTTTAGCACGCTCAAACCTACACTTTTCCCTTGCTCTTTAGCAACTTTTATTAGCTCTTTAATGAGGTGACTACCTATTTTCATGTTTTGGAAATTGGGATGAATTTGAACCTGAAACAGATGCCATTGGTTTCGATCATCTAAATAGGAGGCTTTGAACAATCCAGCCATTTGTCCATCAACTTCTATTATTTTTGCGTCATCAAAATTGTGTTTGATGCGATGCAAATTTTCCTCATTTGTACAAGGTATACCGTCTTTTTCCAAATACTCTCTCATCGTTGCCACGCGCAGATCGAGCAGAAAATCAACATCACTTTCTTGTGCTTTGCGTAAATTTATATCCATTTTTTAACCTGTAAGCCTAACGATATCTCTACGGCTAATAGCCGCCTTTCATCTCGATAACATGTCATCTTTCTCATTCAAATAGAATGGTAAACTTCAAAAAATACTATGTTTAACATCGACTAGCAGGAAGCCTGCAATAACTCATCCAGAAGTTATACGGCTAAATGTTGCTTAGTCATTGAAAAAGCGAGAATCATATCAGTCTATATATTCAATAGAGTAAATTCTGTCACTTTTAAGTCCAACTATCACGGCCACCACACTCGATTAGCTACCTATGAATGGTCTATAAAAGTTCAACGCGTTGGAAGATCAGCAATGTGTTGGTACCCCCAAATCCGAAGCTTTTGGACAAACCAAGTTAGAGTATTAAAGCTAACTTGGCTAATTGGGATAAGAGAAGTATTTTGAAACCTCGAACGCTTGCTAGGCTCGGTGCACGTTACAATTGAAGCAACCAGGGTTTGCATTATGAATTTGCAGGTATGTGACTTCACTATTTAAAAACTGATTACGGATAGCATTTTCCAATTCTGCACCTTGTACGGTTTCTGCATAAATCATCAAGTTCTTGATATTATATGCCCTCACTGACAGCAACCTTTCTGCTAATATTTCAGGTATCTCGTTAATTTCCAACTCAGTTGTTTCAGCATTTTCGCGAATGAAAATAGGGCCTGAGGCTTGATAAGATGATTGAACATCATGATATTTAAAAGGGACGAGCAAAACTCTCT
>NZ_JAKRFQ010000412.1 GCF_022347985.1 Photobacterium sp. OFAV2-7 | reverse complement strand
GTTGAGGCCGCGCTGGATAGCGGCCTGGTTGAGGTTGTGGTGTTCGTCGAGTCCGGAGGCTAGCTGAACCCGCTGCTTGTGGCGGCTGATAATTTGCAGGCTCTGCCCGATCACTCGGGCAACAACCATGTGGAAGCTGTTAGAGCCAATATCGATAGCCGCTATCTCGCGTGGACGTGGATTATCAATCATTATTAACCATCGCTTTCTCAGCTTTTTTTCTGAGCTGTTTTTCGGAGTGCTTCAGGTAATCATAGATCGCAATTTGTGAACGGATCTTGCGACGGTTACCCCGGGGCACATATTGGTTGCTCATTTCTTTATCGATGACCCGTGCCTTGACCGTATCGGTTAGCTGGATATTCAGGATATCGATGATTTTCTTTTTCAGTGCCGGATCCCGGATCGGGCAGCCGACTTCTATTCGGTTGTCGATGTTACGGGTCATCCAGTCGGCCGATGAAATCATCACGTCCGGATCACCGTTGTTCTCAAATACCACCACACGTGGGTGTTCGAGGAAACGGTCGACAATACTGATGGCGGTAATATTTTCACTGATCCCCTTGATCCCGGGGATCAGGGAGCACATCCCGCGGACAATCAGTTTAATGTTCACACCAGCACTACTTGCCTGATAAAGCATGTTAATCAAGCCTTTATCGACCAGATTGTTCACCTTAAGTGTAATACCCGATGGCAAGTTTTGCTTGGCATGGGCAATCTCCCTGTCTATCAGATCATACAGTCGCGAGCGGGAGTTACGCGGCGAGACGATTAAATGATTGAATTTAACCGGGCGATATGGATTTTCGATATACCCGAAGACCTGCCGTACCTCATTGGTAATTTCGTCGTCACAGGTCATCAGCGAGAAGTCGGTATAGAGCCGTGCCGTATTTTCATGGAAGTTACCGGTGCCGATATGGGCATAGCGGACGAGCTTGTCACCTTCTCGCCGGGTGATAAGACACAGTTTGGAGTGAATTTTGAGCCCCGGCACACCGAATACAACGTGAACCCCGGCTTCGGTCAGGCGGCGGGCCCAGATAATATTGGCTTCTTCGTCAAAGCGAGCCTGCAGCTCGACCACTACGGTTATCCGTTTGCCGTTATTAGCGGCATCTATCATTGACTCAATGATGCGGGAGTTTTTTGCCACCCGGTAGATATTGATCTTAATACCACGGACCTTGGGATCGTAGGCAGCCTGGCGAACCAGCTCGGTCATGTGGTTGAAGGTATGGTACGGATAGTACAGCAGAATGTCCTGTGCCTTGATAGCGTCAAAGGCATTGCGGGCAGAGGAGAAGTGGTAGCTTTGGATCGGCGGCAGGGGCTTGTTTTCCAGATAGTTGCGACCAACGTTAGGAAAACCAATAAAATCCTTGAAGTTATGGTAACGGCCGCCGGGAATAATACTGTCATAGCTGGAGACTTTCAGCAGCCCGCAGAGCACATCGATCATATCTCCGGGCATATCGCGCTGGTAGACGAAGCGAACCGGCATCGCGGTGAGGCGCTGGTTCAGACCTTCAGACATCTGTTCCAGCAAGCTGTGTTCCACTTCCAGGCTGAGATCGTATTCGGCGTCCCGGGTCATCTTCATCGAGTAGGCGGCCAGGCTGTCGTATTCGAAGAAGCCGCTGAAGATATCGTCGAGGCAAAAACGAATAATGTTATCAAGCAGGATAAGGGTTTTGCGTCTTTTTCCTTTTGCCTCGGGCAACTGGATAAAGCGCGGCAGCTGATCGGTCGGAATCTCGATCAGGGCATGGCCCTTCTTCTCTCCCTGCTGCATTTCGACGGTCAGGTAAGAGTATTCGTCCTTGAGAAATTCGAGCAGGTCGATATCCGGTGTGAGAAGAATGGGTGTGATATGGGGCAAAATCGCATTGCGGAAGTATTTGCGAAGCCAGTTCTGCTGATGTTCGTCGAGCTGTTGCTCATTGACCAGAAAAATATGGCGCCGCGCCATCTCCAGCAAGATTTCGTTATAGAGACTGTCGAAGTCCTGGTTGAGCTTCAGGACTCGACTCTGGATTTTGCTGAGTAGCTGTTTGGCACTGTCATCGCCGCCCTGTTCTTGGCTGATCAGGATTTGGCGTTTTACATCGGCAAAGCGGACTGAATAAAATTCATCGGTATTACTGGAAAAAATTCCAAGAAAACGGACGCGCTCAATCAGCGGCACGGATTTGTCGGCCGCTTCTTGGAGTACTCGTTCGTTAAATGATAGCCAGCTTAATTCTTTTTCAATATAGAGAGATTCCGTACTCATTGTATTCCTATTAGTTAAGCTATGGGCTAAAAGTTATGCCTCTAGTTAGTTGTTATTGATTTAGTTGTCGTCGATATCGATATTGAGATCATCGGACAGTTGTTCCAGCTCGTCCTGAACGGTCTCCAGGGCAAGCTCAGACGGTAACTCAAGCTGAAAATTTGCCGAGAAAATCGGGTAACCCCAGTTAGGTGCACTTTGGGTATCGGTTTTGAGCTTGTTGATATTGATCCCAAGCTGGTTGAGCTTGGCTGTGACTTCTTTGACTATGCCGAGACGATCGTTACCGGTGACGGTGAGATTGTGTAGCGTTGTGACCGGAACGGCCTTGCTGTCATCTTCGACAATATGGATTTGCAACCCATCCAGCTTCGACAGGCTCTGACTCAATACAGGGATATATTGGTCGGCTACTTCAATCTGCAAGATACCGGCAAACTGCCCGGCAAGTTTACTGAGGCTGCTGGCCAGCCAGTTACCGTGGTTCTGGTATACCGTGTCTGAAAGCGTTTCAACCAGACCAGGTCGGTCTTTACCAATTACAGTAATAACGAGATGCTTCATAACGACTTCCTTATTCGCAGTAGGCTTGTTCATTATGTGAGCATGTGCAATATCTGTCCAGAAGCAACGAGATAACGGCCAATGAAATCAGTAAATAGTCATAAATCATTAAGATTAATGACCTTTTATTGCAATTTTATGTCACTCTAATAGATTAGCCCAAGGAAACGAAAGGAGTGTTGGCCTCACTCGTACTGGCTGTCATATAATTGTCATCTAAAAGAAATATTATTGATAAACGTATAAATCCTATGAGGTAATAATGGCAGACGCCAGCGCATTTTTGAGGGGAGACAGTCCTGGCCGCCGAGTAAAAGACAAGCTCGCACGCTATGGGGTAACCGCTGGTGGTATTTCTGTTCTTATTACGTTAGTCCTGATTTTCTTTTACCTGCTGTATGTGATCATGCCGATCTTTGCCTCGGTTAATGTCACATCGAAGCAGGCATTCTCCATTGATTTTTCAGACACCCCTGCCGCTATTTATCTCAACGAGCAGAACAACATTGCCTATAGGATGTCCCAGCAGGGCAATTTGGCCTTCATAAACCTTGCACCGAAGAATATCGGTGAACTTATGGGTGAGCATCAGCTTATGGCAAGCCCTGTCAGCTTTGCCCGTACCCTGCCGAGTGAAGAAGTATTTGCCTATGGCGGCCGTTCTGGCGAAGTGGTGGTATTTAAACCCACTTTCAGGATTTCGTTTACAGAAGAGATGAAGCAGACGACACCGGATATTGCCTACCCGCTGGGAGTGAGTCCGCTGCAACTGGATCCTGACGGTCGCGCAATTACCCAACTGGCGGTATCGGTGCGCGCCGAGCAGGCCGTCGTGGCTGGGGTAACGGCTGATCGGCGGGTCAGGGTGATGACTTTCAGCCACCAGGATGCTCTGCCCGGCCAGGCATCAGATTGGCAGGCGATATCGTTCGGGGTAGAGGGACTGCCCGACACCATCAGTGCGCTGGCGGTCACCCCGGATGCCAGAACCCTGTATGCACTAAGCGGTAATAATTTGTATGTGGTGGCGCTGGACGGGGACAACTCAGCAATCCGTGATGTTGTCGATGTGAGTTCGGCTCAGGGAGAGCCGCAGCAGCTGACGTTATTGTCGGGTGCGAATTCCTTGCTGATCACAACCAGTGACAATACAGTATCGCAGTGGTTCGAAGTGCTTCGCGAGGGCAAGCGAACACTGGTGAAGGCACGGCATTTTGCTCTGCCTGAGAGCCCGGTGGTGCAACTTGTTCCCGAGTATGCCCGCAAAGGTTTTTTTGCGGTACACCAAAACGGCGAACTTTCGGCTTACTACACAACAATCAAAGGGCACATCTATAATGAGCCGTTGCTGGCTGAGATACCCGACTGGGTTGCGATCTCTCCTCGGGCAGACCGTTTGCTGACCGTAAACGGCGACAGCTGGCAGCTATATAAGGTGGATAACCGCCATCCTGAAATCGGTTTTTCATCCCTGTGGCAGAAAATTTGGTATGAAGGCTATCCCGAGCCTGAATACGTCTGGCAATCGACATCTGCCAGTGATG
>NZ_JAKRFQ010000411.1 GCF_022347985.1 Photobacterium sp. OFAV2-7 | reverse complement strand
CCTTCACTCAGCCGGGCAAGAGGTAACACTCGATCAAAGCTCGCTTCTGCTGAGGTGCCCGAACGGTTGATGCCGATAAGGGTAAGGCCAAAGGCTTTGGCAACCCGGGCGAGGTGCGCTCCGATGGAGCCCGTACCCAGAATGACCATGGTTTTTTGGTTCAGGGACGCATAGGGAAGCGGTTGCCATTGTTGCCGGGCTTGCTGCTGGCGGTATTGGCCGAGATGGCGGGTATGATCCAGGGTATACCCCATGACATATTCGGCAATCAATTGGCCGAAGTGACCGCGGATATTGGTCAGGGTGTAGTCTTGCCGAAGCGCTGGCCGGATCAGAGCGTCAATACCCGCAAAGGTAGATTGTAGCCAGTGTAGTCCCGGGTAGTCGTCGAGTTCGGCAGCAATGCGCGGAGGGTCGGCCAGAATGATGGTGGCGTGTTCCGGCGTATCGGTTATTTCGAGCCCTGGTAAACGTGCTTCGGCGAGCAGTTGTCGATAAGCCTTTTCTTGTCGTGACACAATCAATAACTTGTTCATTCCCTTATCCCTGTTTGCTGACATTTTCTACCTGCCTTTTCGCTACGTGTGATATGCCTATATTGCTGTCGCTTGATGTTGAAGTGACTTGGCGATAGAAGTAAACTTCGAGGCAAATCACAACCGCAGATTATCCCATGCTAAAGAATCCTGTTCAGCTTCGTCTAGAAAAATTAGAACCATGGCAACACATCACCTTTATGGTCTCCCTGTGTGAGCGTATGTACCCCAACTATGCATTGTTCTGCCGAGAAACTGAATTTGCCGATGAGCAGAAATATCGCTCAATTCTTGACAGTATCTGGGAAATTCTGACGGTCAAAACGGCGAAGATTAATTTCGAAAAGCAGTTGGAGAAGCTAGAAGAGCTGGTGCCTAGTGCCGATGAGCATGATCTCTATGCGGTGAACCCTGCGATTGATGCCTGTGTTGCGCTGGCAGACTTGCTGCACGCCATGCTGGATCGCGACTTGATGCTGGAAACCCTGACGAAGCTGAGCTCGCTGTCAGCAGAAACGGTGGCGGATCTTGAATTTGCCCAGAGTGGTGTCGAGATCACCAACGACAACCAGAAAGAAAATGAAGCGGTTTGTGCCGAGTGGGATATGCAGTGGGCAATCTTCCGTGCATTGAAGGAAGCCGAGCGTCGCGATATTGAGCTTATCAAAGGCCTGCGCCAAGAGCTCCGTGAAGAGCCTGTCAGCAATATCGGTATCGAACTATAAGCAATTACAGATGAATTGAAAAAGGGCCCTGACGGGTCCTTTTTTGTACTTGCCAGCCGAGTAGGTGCTGTTCTTGAAAAAGGCACAGAGAGGCCTGCTGGGAGATGTAACCGTGATGTAAAGTTATAAAACCCAAAAATAGATTTTATTTGCGGTTATTTATGCTTTTAATTTGACTGGTATTGGTCAATATCACTTATTTTGTTTTTTTGCTTGTATTGTCTGACTGCTGCCGTTTATAACAAAGGTGTCGCGGAAAACGCTTTGGTTTTCCTGTTTTTTTTACCTGTCAGCTAGGACGAGTTATGCCTGTATCAGCTATCAATAGTGCTGTTTACTGCAATGGTTTCAAGGCCGTTGCGGCTAGCCTGCTCCTCCTGCTCTCTCTGGGTCTTATCCGGGGCTGACAGGCCGTACTCATTTTTCCTGTCAGCTTGAAGCGAAGCTGACAGGTCCATATTCCCATCCGAATTCCCCTTAGTTTCCTTCAAGCGGCTGCTGAAGAGGATAACTATGTTAAGTGCACGTAATATCGCTGCCTTGGGTTTCATGACTTTCGCCATGTACCTTGGCGCCGGCAACCTGATCTTTCCCCCGTTTCTTGGCCAGCAGGCTGGTGAGCATTTTGCAGCCGGTATGGCCGGGTTCCTGCTGACCGGGGTCGGTCTGCCAGCACTGGCCTTGGTGATAGTGGCACTGGTCAAAGGTTCAGATAACCTGACAGCGGCATTGCCAAAGCCTGCTGCAACCAGTTTTTGGGGGATGGTCTTTATCGTGATAGGGCCGGCATTCGTGATCCCGAGGGCGATCACCGTGGCCTATCAGTTTAGCTTTGCGCCTTTTATCGGCGAAGCCGCCCTTTTGCCATTCACCGCTTTCTTCTGCCTTGCAGCTATCATGTTTGCCCTGTATCCCGGCAAATTAGTCGATACGCTAGGTAAGTGGCTGACCCCTGTGCTGGTGGTGATTTTGACCGTGTTGGCAGCCACCGCCTTATTGTCTCCCGGTGGTGATGTCCTAGCGGCATCTGGTCCTTATCAAGACAAAGCTTTTGCTGAAGGCCTGACTCAGGGTTACATGACAATGGATGCACTGGGCTCGATTGGCTTTGGTTGGATTATCTTCCGCGCTATTCGTGAAATGGGCGTGGAATGTCCGAAGGCTACTGCCAAATACACCCTGATGGCTGCAGTCATGTACGCGGTAGCTATGGCATTGGTGTATTTGTCGCTGGCCTATATCGGCTCGACCAGTGCTGATTTGGGTATGTCTTTTGGTAACGGTGGCGAGATCCTAACGGCGTTCACCCTGGTCAACTACGGTGCCTTGGGCAGTGTCTTGCTGGGCGCGGTGATGATTCTGGCTTGCCTGACTACTGCAATCGGGGTGACAACCGCAGGCAGTGAGTTCTATAGCAGGACGTTCCAGCCAGTCACCTACCAGCGCAGTGTGTGGGTGACAATGCTGGTCGCCGGGCTGGTGGCTAATCTTGGCTTGGAGCAGTTACTGGCTATTACTTTGCCGGTTGTGGTTGCTTTGCACCCGGTTGCGATAGCACTGTTATTGATTGCGCCACTTCGCCGCCGTTTGACGACATCGGCTGTGATGGCTGCAGTGGTCACTGCGTTGGGTTTTGGCTGTGTGGATGCCTTGCATATCCTCGGCAAGATGCCGGCAGGGATTGATGCCTGGTTAGTACAATACTTGCCGCTTTATAGCGATTATGCCGGATGGGTGATACCAAGCATGGTGGTGATTGCTTTAGGTGTGATGAGAAATCGGTTTCCACGCTCAGAACTAGCGTTGCAACCGTAAACTAAGCGACCGACAGCTTTGCAGAAAAACAAAGGGGCCATTGGCCCCCTTGTTTATGATGGCGTGTGATCACTCATCGTCTTTGCTTTCAATCACACCGTGAGTCTTCTTCCAGGCCTCCCAGCGCTGGTAGGCCAGCTGCTGCATGTCGGTGTTCTTGTCGGCTTCATCGACAATCTCCTCGCCGACGAGGTGCTCGAAAATATCTTCCATGGTCACAATGCCCTGCACGGTACCGTATTCGTCAACGACCAGAACCAGCTGCGAGCGCTCTTTCATCAGCTGCTCAAAAGCTTTTGGCACACTGGCGTTGTTCATGATCACCGGGATAGGGCGCATCAGGGTCCCCAGCTCCCGGTGACCACGGCCGGCCTGGCTTTCGGCAAACAGTTCAAGCCGATGAGCGAAGCCGATAATATTGTCTTTTTGCTCGCTGAATACCAGCGGACGGGAGAACGGGCTGTCTTTGTGCTCGGACAGGAACTCGTTGATTGGCTGTTCGGCATCGACCCTGAACAGCACCGGACGTGGTGTCATGATCTTGGTCACGCTGACATCACGGAACTGGAGCAGGTTAGTCATGATTTTAGACTCGCCTTCCGCCAGCTCGCCGGATTCTTTGGCCAGCATGGCCATGGCAGACAGCTCGTCACGTAGCTTGGGCGCTTCATGCCCGCGGGAAAGGCGACGGGTTATTTGTTCCGACACCCAGACAAACGGAGTCAGCGCCCATACCATCCAGCGCAGCATGCTGGCAGAAGCCGGTGCCAGCTGGCGCCAATAGGTCGCACCGATGGTTTTCGGAATGATTTCTGAAAATAGCAGGATACCGATAGTCAGAACGCCGGAAAATACACCCAGCCACTGGCTGCCGAACACGACCGCTGCCTGGGCACCGGCGGTTGCAGCTCCGATGGTGTGGGCAATGGTATTTAAGGTTAGGATCGAGGCCAGCGGGCGATCGATATTGTCTTTCAGGGCAGCAAGTCGAGGAGCTGCCGGGTGGTTCCGCTGGCGCAGAGTACCGATATAACTTGGCGAAATACTAAGGAGCACGGCTTCGAGCACCGAGCAAATAAACGAAACACCTATCGCAATTGCGATGTAAATCGTAAGGAGTAGCATGCTTACCTTGTCAGCTAATAAGGAAATTACGCCTATATTAATTGGTGCTCTAGGGAATAAATACAACTATTTCATTTTTCGGATTGGTAACATTTTGTGAACTTGCGCTCAGTTTATGGTTAAAGAGCCCGCACCTAACCACATGATAGCCGACAAACCTTTGCCACACGGGCTTCTTTTGAATTAGAGTTGAT
>NZ_JAKRFQ010000410.1 GCF_022347985.1 Photobacterium sp. OFAV2-7 | reverse complement strand
GTTGAACACCCTGAGGCAGGCGTCGCCTTCCGCGGTTCGTTCCTGATTGACAAGGAAGGGATTGTTCGCCATCAGGTGGTGAATGACTTACCGTTGGGACGTAATATCGACGAGATGCTACGGATGGTCGATGCCCTGCAGTTCCATGAGCAAAACGGCGAAGTGTGCCCGGCACAGTGGGAGAAAGGCAAAGAGGGCATGGATGCGTCACCACAAGGGGTGGCGAAATACCTGTCTGAACATACCGATGACTTGTAATTAAATTACAGAACTAGTTGAAGAATACTGATAAAAGAAAGGCTAGCCGCGAGGCTAGCCTTTTGCATAGTGAGTGATTGCACTTACTGAATCAGAGTCGAATCACCGACGGCAATACCCTGTCCGTCCATTGCACTGAATGTTGCAACTTCAGTTTGTATTTCCTTGGTTGTATTATCAGCAGTCGTTGAATCAATCGCAGTGCCATTAGCATCTTTGTACTGTGGCGCGATAGCGGAGCTGTGCTGAGCCATAGAGGTGGCATTAAATTCTGCAATCCCCTCGACTTCAGTCGCCTGACTTGTGGTAATTTTGGCTAATCCATTTTGGCTATTTAGCTGTTTAACCAGAGGCTGCGTGCCTCCCATAACACTGAACGTGGTGGTCTGGTTTGGCACAACGGCATCATTTAACGCCTGCATAACATATACCGGACCACTTACTTTAGATGCCGAGTTATATGGATCGACAGTATCAAGTACGGTCTGCGCGGCATAGCCAAATGTACCGAATGTTGCGTTAATTTGAGCTTGGGTAGCCGAATCTAGGCTATTGAAGAATGCGGTGAAGCAGGCCCCGCCATCGGATGCTGACTCACATACAGCTTCATAGGCAGCATTTTCAGCCCCCAGTAGCAACGAGTGCTTAATCGTCGGGCCGAATGTTTTCGATTCAAGTAGCAGTGACGGGATACCACCGCCTGGGTTGGCAAATGCACCTGAGCTGAAGTTAAACAAAGCATCAGCGGTTGGTGAGCCCAGAGTCTGATTGCCCAAACCATAGGTACTTACACCTGTGATGGCCCCCAGAGAGTGACCGAAGAAGCTGATCTTGCTGATATCAATGGTGTTTAACACAGGGTGTGCGGTTGATTTCATTACGGTGAGCGATGTACGCAAACCAAGATCGTCAATGATGCTCTGGCGGATATTATCACGAGCAACATTGAGGTATTCCAGGTTCATGTATACATCAGCTGTTGCCTGGGTTGTAACTGTACCGTCACCGAGAGCTCGCTCACCATGCAGCGGGTGATCAATAGCAATAATCGCTTTAGGTTTCTGCCCAGCAGCGATAGCCATTGCCATGTGATTGGCAGCGAATAGGTAGGAGGTTTCTTTTACCGAGGTGATGCCATGCTGATAGATAACTGCACCAGGAGCCGGTGCCGATGTTGTATCCGGCATAAATACCAATACAGGAACTGATTTAACAGCTTTGATTTTCGGTAGTGGACTGTACTTGGTGATTAGACGCTCTGAGTCTAGTTGGCTACCGTTGGCCAGTTTGCCTTCAAGGCCAATCAGGTCAAACATTTCTGTGGTATCGCCAGTCAGTAGCTTGGCAATATCAACGCCCGGTAGGGACTGTGCCAGTGCCGCTTTGTCAGCATCAGAGCCATTTTTCATTACATTGCTGATTTTTGCGATGCTTGGGGTAGCACTCTCCCAAGGTGTTTTTTTCCACCCTTTGTTAGCGGTTTCATCACTCAGGAAGTAAGGCAGGTTGACCGTGCCTTTGTAGACGGTGATGGTGACGCCTGTATTTGTCGTTATACCTGAATAGGTGTCTTTAAGCTTTTGTTTAGCCAAAGAACCATCCGGGTCGGTATCATCATCTTTTACGACAGCAGTTAACATTGCGTCATTATCAATAGCTGTAGCTAAATCATCACCTGTTGTAGGCAGGTTTATAGTGTATAGACTACTCAAATCAGCATTATTCGGATTTGACTCACCTTTCCAGATAAGATCCGGTGTGCCGCCGGCTTGTACAGCTTCGATAGTTTTTGCAATGACTGCCTTGGTGATGCTGAGCGAGCTCCCCACAGAAGCCGTGGTAAACCAACTTGAGAAGATAATGCTGTCAGCGTTTACACCTGCCGTATTGAGCTCTTTTTCTGATGCCTGAACAACGGCTTGTGCTGGAAGTAGTGCATCTGAAGGTGGCTTAGACGTTGCTTTTAAAACAGCATAAGAACCTGTCATCCCCACGCTATTGCCTTTCACATCCTTCAATTCGTCTGTAATAGCAAACATATAGTTGCTTGCAGGCTTCAGCGGTTTTAGCAATACAACTTTTAATGTGTTGTCTGATGCCGATACCACAAAGTCGCCGTTGGCTTGTGTTAGTTGGGTGGGGGTTACAGTCGATGTACCTGCAGTTGGATCATTGGATTCAATCAGATAAAAACCCTTTGAAGCCGTAGTTGGATCCAAGTTGTTACCGGTGAACTCAATACTGATAGGTTGAGTGGTACTCCAGCCATCATTTTTGCCCATAGCTGTTAGGGGATCTTTGAGGTTAGTGGAGTATTCATCACTGCCGTTGCTCCCTTCAACACTCAATGTACCATCGGTAGAGTCCATTGCCAGAAACGATGGGGTAACAATGATTGGATTCTTAGTATCAGAAATAATATCAAACTTGATCTTGGTTTCAGCCTGCAAGCTTCTTTCGATGATTGGATCAACCGTTGGGTTACCGACGACTTCGCTTTCATTCCCGCAGCCTGCTAAGCCAATACTAGAGGCAATCAGTACCGCTAAAATATTCTTTTTCATGCTATATCCCTATCTTTCAAATCATATTGCAGCCGTGTGGCTACTGAACCCTAAAATTTGTAATTGATTTGTGCGGCGCTGATTATTGCACCACCAGTAGAGGTGAATGAGCTGCCGTCTTCGGTAAAGGTGACCTCTTTACCGTCGAGATAGGTCAGGCCAACATCAAACGTCATCTTCGGGCTGTAGGTATAGGTTGCACCTGCCGAATACCAGTAACGGTCGGTATCAGGGATACTTAGGGTTGATTTACCGGCTTGTTCGTCGAAGGCAAAGCCAGCGCGAAGGGTCCAGGTTGGGTTGAGGATATAGGTTGCCCCGATGGAGTAACGGGAGTTATCGTCGTAATCCTCGTCTTTCAGTAAGCAAACTCCGGCTTGGCCATTATAGCCTGGGGTACACTGATCACCGGTACCACGTAACTCTTCGAACTTACTGTATTGCATCCACTGAATACCGTAGTGAATGGCCCATTGGCTATTTAGAGCGTGATAGCCGGAGAACTCAGCAATAGCCGGTAACACAACAGAGAGTGAGCCAGGAACGGTATTATTGGCAGTTCCTGTAATAACACCGAGGTAATCGGTAAAGTCACCATCGAAATCGAGGTCAACCTGAGAGCGATAGCTCAGACCGAAGCGGTGATCATCATTGATTTCATAGAGAGCACCGACATTCCAGCCCCAGCCGGTAGTATCACCTTCCATCTTGATGGTTTTGTCACTCGGGCTGCCGCCAACAGCAGTTGCCAGTGAGCCTTTAAAACGTGTAAGTTCGGCATCGCCGTAGACGAGGCTGACACCACCGCCGATGCTGAAGTGTTCATTGATCCGATAGGCAATATTCGGGTTGAAGTTCAGTGTTATAAGGGAAGTCTCGCCAGCTGAAGAGCCAGCATTAAAATCTTCTGGGTATTCGGTTGCTACCCCGTAGTTGGAAAACAGTGCCAATCCGACCGCGAAGCTATCGTTAATAGGGTGAATATAGTAACCAGCCGGAACGATACCCAAAGGTGCAACATCTTTGGCGGTCTGGCCGAAATCATTGTCGGTGACATCGATATCTGGGTCGACAATGCTGATTGCACCTGAAAACTCAGCGGTTTTGAAAAGGGTCATCGCGGCAGGGTTACGGGCGAGGACAGATGCATTGTCAGCCACGGCGGCTTCACCGGAGAATGCTCTACCTAAGCCAGAAGCAGAGTGTTCGTTAACCTGAAAGCCAGCTGCATTGATATTGACAGACATTAATGCCGCGGTTACGGCTACGGCAGTGAGTGTTATTTTTCTGGACATTATTAAATTTGCCTCTCTGATCTTTGCTTCTTGTTCTTCACTCCTTGAAGGAAAAACAAATAAATGAAATACGGCTTCATGCAGAATCAGAAAACATCGGCTCTATGCTCAACGCGCTCAGAACAAGGCATGTTGTTCAGGCATAGTGGCTTCACATCATTATGACATGAGGTGATTATGTGGGCGCGAGCAGTCTTCCATAGAATCAATCTGAAACAATATGAAACAGTATTACGCAGTATAAGGATGAAAAATATAAATGTTAAGCCGTTGTAACACATT
>NZ_JAKRFQ010000041.1 GCF_022347985.1 Photobacterium sp. OFAV2-7 | reverse complement strand
GATATTGCCTTTGCTGAGCGAGCGGTAACCGCCACGATCAAACAGCTCGGAACGGGCTTCAACGGTGCTCAGGCGCTCATCATGAAGTTCAACCTGATAGCCGAAGCGACCATGAAGGCGGTTGGCGAACTTTTTCGCCCGCGGGGTGATGGCCTCAAGTTCCCCACCTTCCAAATCGAGCGGCAGGCCGACGACAACCAGATCCGGTTGCCATTCGTTGAGGATCTTCTCGATAGCATCCCAGCTCGGGATACCGTCTTTGGCTTTTAGTGCGGCAAGAGGTGTGGCTGTGCCTGTCAGCTCCTGGCCGATGGCGACACCAATACTTTTGGTGCCATAGTCAAATGCTAATACGCTGCGTGAGTTACTCATGCATGTCCTGTATCAATAGAAAGGTGGGCCGAGTTAATGCCGAGCTGGGCAACAGCTTTATCCCAGCGCTCGTTGACTGGGGTGTTGAAAACAACATCCGGATCGGCTTCAGTGGTTAACCAGGTATTTTCAGCCAGTTCTCGCTCAAGCTGTCCGGCCGTCCATCCGGCGTAGCCGAGTGCGACCAGAAATTTCTCCGGCGCCTCGCTGGTACCGAGTAGCGGCAAGATGTCCTTGGAGGTGGTGACCGATACCTGTTCGGTAATGTTGATACTTGAGTCGAACTGACCTTCTTGCAGGTGTAAGTGAAGGACGAAACCGCGATCGCCGGATACCGGACCACCATTAAATACGGGTTGTTCAAGGCTCGCCGGGTTGTTTACCGGTAGCTCGCGCTCAACTTCAATTTGCTCAAGCATATTGCCTACAGAAATATCGATAGGCAGGTTAATGACAATACCCATGGCACCATCGTCATTATGTTCGCAGACATAGACAACGCTGCCCTTGAAATTCGGATCCTGCATGCTGGGCATGGCAACCAGAAAATGATTAGTCAGATTCATTCGTGTGCACCTACAACATATCCTGTTACTTACAGTATGCCGACTATTTGTTAGAAATGGTATTTACGTCTTATACGTAACAGTTCGGGATACGTACAAAAACGCAGCCCAGTTTGCAGGCTGCGTTTATATTATCGAGGCTAATTAAGCGTTTACGCGACGCTCAATGGCGTCCATCAGCTTGCCGGTGATTGAGATATCAAAGGCAGCTTCGATTTCACGAATACACGTCGGGCTGGTGACGTTGATCTCGGTAAGCTTGTCACCGATAACATCAAGGCCGACAAAGATCAGGCCTTTCTCTTTTAGCACTGGGGCAACGGTTTCTGCAATTTTACGATCGGTCTCGCTGATCGGACGGGCTTCGCCCCGACCACCTGCTGCCAGGTTACCTCGGGTTTCGCCTTTGGCTGGGATCCGGGCCAAGCAATATGGCATTGGCTCGCCGTCAACCACCAGAATGCGTTTGTCACCGTTGCTGATATCCGGCACAAAGGTTTGTGCCATGCAGTAGTTCTGGCCGTGGTTGGTCAATGTCTCGATGATCACCGAGACATTCGGATCGTTCTTCATCACCCGGAAGACGGATGAGCCGCCCATACCGTCAAGAGGCTTCAGGATCACATCACCGTGCTCCTGGTGGAAAGCCTTGATCTTGTCGGCACGGCGGGTGACAACGGTGGTCGGCGTCAGATCCGGGAACCAGGCCGTAAACAACTTTTCATTGCAGTCGCGCAGGCTGCGGGGCTCGTTGACGATCAAGGCGCCTTCGTTTTCGGCACGCTCAAGAATATAGGTTGCATAAATATATTCGGTATCAAAAGGCGGATCTTTACGCATTAGTACGGCATCCAGCTCGGACAGGGAGATTTCCTGCTCGTTGTGAAATTCGTACCAGCCATTTGGATCTTCTTTCAGGCTAACCACACGGGTACGGGCAACGGCCTTGCCTTGCTCCAGTGAGAGGTCGTTCATTTCCATATAATGGATTTCCCAGCCACGACGCTGCGCTTCCATCATCATGGCAAAGCTGGAATCTTTTTTAATGTTGATGGATTCGATCGGATCCATCACGATACCCAGTTTGATCATTTCTTTCTCCTAGTCAGTCGTTGGCCTGGTTAGCCTAAGTCGCCAAAGCGGACTTGTAAGGCGGTGATTGCGGTCATCGCCGTGGTTTCGGTACGCAGAACTCGCGGGCCGAGTAATATTTCATCGAATTGGTACTGCTCTGTCATACCGATTTCTTCGGCTGACAGGCCACCTTCCGGTCCGATCAGCAATCGCACCTTGGTAACGGGTTCCGGCAAAGTGTTTATTGAGTAACTGGCTCGAGGATGCAGGTTTAGCTTGAGTCCTTCATACTCTTCTGCACACCAGTCTTCCAGCTTCATGACCGGACGGATTTCCGGCACGGTATTTCGGCCGCACTGCTCACAGGCACTGACGGCGATTTTTTGCCATTGGGCCAGTTTCTTCTCAAAACGCTCGGCATTCAGCTTTACCCCGCAGCGCTCGGAAATCAGTGGGGTAATCGTCATTACACCCAACTCGACCGACTTCTGGATGGTGAATTCCATTTTCTCACCCCGCGAGATGACTTGGCCAAGGTGGATATTCAACGGCGATTCGACACTGTTCTCGCGGCGGCTTTGGATGTCGACTTCAACGCTTTTTTTGCTGGCGTTGGTGATCACTGCGGGAAACTCGGCATCACTGCCGTCAAACAGCAGTACTTCCTGGCCTGCCTGCATACGCATGACACGGCCGACGTGGTTGGCGGCATCATCGCTGAGCATAACCTTTCCCTGTTCTGGAAGTCGCTCAGGGTGGTAAATACGTGGGATTCTCATGGCTATCTCAATAACCTGTTAGTTATTATCTCGCTGCATTATATCAACTCTTGTTGTGAATGCAGTTGTGAGTTCAGTGTCATTAAATAGTACATGGATGCCGAAAGGTGAAATTACAAGGCTGAGAAAGGATTTCTTGCCGGTAAAACAGTATTACCAGATGAGTGGTAATACTGTTTTTATCAATAAAGGAGTATGTGACTAAAGCCCTTGCTCTTGGCAGGCACGAAGCACATAAGGGTTGTTGTTATACTGAATATCGGCAATTCTTCTGTCGCGCTCACATTCCCAGGCCGTGACGGGATACTGCCTGTTCCAGGCTTCCATGAGCTGGCGTTGTTGGCCCGACAGGCGGAAGGGGTATTCGTCGCTCATGTACAGGTAGATCCGCGCAATAGCCCCTCGTGTCGAAGCCGGAGGATCGGCTCTGCGGGCTTTAAAATCAACTTTCATTTCGCATTGGCCGTAGTGAGCACCCTGTTGCCCGTTCCAGGGACGGAAGTTGTAGTTCGAGCGGTCGCCGTTGACCTCTCCGACGGCCGGCGTCAGGTTATGAAGGTCGGCTTCCATTACGCGGAATCTAGGATCTTTGCCGCAATTTCTGCGACCGCCATCTTGCCAGCATTGTAGCTGGTGCCCGAACTGCCAGGCCGGAACAACGTGTTCCCACTCGATACGGCTGGCTCGTTTTTGCTGTTTACGTACCTGGTAGCCGCAGCTATCTAAGCCCGGAATGCCTTTTTTACCGTGCCATTCGATGTCGCAGCCGCAGTAGAAGCTGACAGGGTGATCCTGGTAAATACCGACCGCGATTTTCTTTGCTTTGCTAAACGAAGAGGGGGGAGCTGCCAGAACGATGGCCGGAAACAGGAACCCGAGGCCGAGCCACTTAAAATTACACTGCATATGACGTCTTATTGTTAGAACTCTATCTGACAAGACTATCACTGAATGTGAGTTTTAGAAGCAGTTCACTCTTTTTAAAAAGGAAAATTACATTTTGCTTTGCAGCCAGTGTCGTCGTCAAACAGCCTGTAGTGGTTGTTGGCAGCGCCGGCAGTGATAGGTCGCCTGCTTTCGCTGCACTTTGTTGTGGCGGCGAACCGTGAGCTGGTGTTCGCTGCAGCTGCACCGATACTGGTAGGTGGTGCCTTGTACCGAAGAGACATCAAAGCTGTGGGTTGTTCGTGCCGGAATCCTAAAGACCTCGGTCATGATGATTTGCCATTCGCGACCGTGCGGGCGCACTTTGCCAAACAATTTGAAGGTCACAAGATGGGCGACCTCGTGAGGGACGACCTCGTCGAGAAATGCCTGCGGGTTTTCTTCCAGTAACACGGGATTAAAACGCACTTCCCAGTCCTGCAGGCGGGCACTTCCGGCAATTTTTCCCCGTTGTCTGAAACTGACTGTCGGTATTGGCAGGCGCTTGTTGAGTCGCTGGTTGGCATGTGCGATACACTGCTCGACTCTGGCGATAACTTGTGACTGGAGTGAAGACATGAGTCGCTGTGCGTGGCTGGTGGAGTGGGGAGTATAAAGCGTTTGGGAGAGGGCGACAATAAGGGCATCCCCTTGTTACAGACAACAAAAAAGGAAGCCGAAGCTTCCTTTTTAGAATCAGTTCGCTGTCGCTTACTTAATGTTAGCGAAGTCGCGTAGCATTTCTGCTTTGTCGGTTGCTTCCCAAGGGAATTCTTCACGACCAAAGTGGCCGTATGCCGCCGTCTTCTGGTAGATCGGCTGAAGCAGGTCAAGCATTTCGATCAGGCCGTATGGACGTAGGTCAAAGTGCTGGCGTACCGCTTCAACGATAACATCGTGAGACACTTTTTCGGTGCCGAACGTCTCAACCATGATTGATGTTGGATCAGCAACACCGATAGCGTATGAAAGCTGAATTTCACAACGATCAGCCAGACCAGCAGCAACGATGTTCTTGGCAACATAACGTGCCGCGTATGCTGCAGAACGGTCAACCTTCGATGGATCTTTACCAGAGAATGCGCCGCCACCGTGACGTGCTGCACCGCCGTAGGTATCAACGATGATCTTACGACCCGTCAGACCACAGTCACCCATTGGGCCACCGATAACGAAACGGCCGGTTGGGTTAATGAAGAATTTGGTTTCTTTGTTCAGCCACTCAGAAGGCAGTACCGGCTTGATGATTTCTTCCATTACTGCTTCCTGCAGAACTGGCAGTTCGATGCTGTCACAGTGCTGGGTAGAAAGAACAACGGCATCAATACCAACAATCTTGCCTTGGTCGTAAGCAAAAGTTACCTGGCTTTTTGCATCCGGACGTAGCCATGGCAGGGTGCCGTTCTTACGGATTTTAGCCTGACGCTCTACAAGGCGGTGAGCATAGGTAACCGGCGCTGGCATTAGCACGTCAGTTTCGTTGGTCGCGTAGCCGAACATGATGCCCTGGTCGCCTGCACCCAGATCGCGAGGGTCTTCACGGTCAACACCCTGGTTGATGTCCGGAGACTGCTTGCCGATGGCGCTCAGTACAGCACAAGAGTTGGCATCAAAGCCCATGTCTGAGTGGACATAGCCGATTTCACGCACGGTTTGACGGGTAATTTCTTCGATATCAACCCAGGCAGAGGTAGTAATTTCACCACCTACCATTACCATGCCGGTTTTAACGTAAGTTTCACACGCAACACGTGCTTTTGGGTCTTGTTCCAGGATCGCATCCAGGACTGCATCAGAAATCTGGTCGGCAATTTTATCCGGATGGCCTTCTGATACGGACTCAGAAGTAAACAGGTGCTTTGACATGCGTACACTCACTCTTATTTGGCTGAATATTGATAAAAAGGTGCTCTGAAATAAAAGGCTTTCATAAGAAAAACGCATATGGATATACGTTTGAATGTATAGAGCTACCTCCGTCTAGACGGCCATAATACTTATATTCGGCTTAAAATCAACACTGTGAATTGTAAGGTGATAGATGTATCGCAAAGGCAAACGTTTACCTTTCAGGGTCTTAACGTCCAATTTGCAAATGTGGGGGATGACAGCTTATTGAAATAGTGCTCATTTTCTTCAGGAAAACGTTTGCAGTCTGGGGGCAGACTTTGCGACAATACCCGCCCGCCGAATCTAGGTTACTTTACCGCAGTTACAGATTGGTAAATAACTACAATACAATAGTCTACGAATTTCTGGAGCAGACATGTCTTCTCGTAAAGATCTTGCTAATGCAATCCGCGCCCTGAGCATGGATGGTGTTCAACAAGCCAACTCTGGCCACCCTGGTGCACCTATGGGGATGGCAGATATCGCTGAAGTCCTGTGGCGTGGCCACATGAACCACAACCCACAAAACCCACAGTGGGCTGATCGCGACCGTTTTGTTCTGTCTAACGGCCACGGTTCAATGCTGATTTATTCTCTGCTTCATCTGACAGGTTATGATCTGTCTATCGACGATCTGAAAAACTTCCGTCAACTGCATTCAAAAACACCGGGCCACCCGGAATACGGTTATGCGCCGGGTGTCGAAACGACAACGGGTCCGCTGGGTCAGGGAATTACCAATGCCGTAGGTATGGCGCTGGCAGAAAAATCACTGGCGGCTCAGTTCAACCGTGAAGGCCACGACATTGTCGACCACCACACTTACGTGTTTATGGGCGATGGCTGTCTGATGGAAGGTATCTCTCACGAGGCGTGCTCGCTTGCCGGTACCCTTGGTCTTGGTAAGCTGATTGCCTTCTGGGATGACAACGGCATCTCTATCGACGGTGAAGTGGAAGGCTGGTTCTCTGACGATACGCCTAAGCGTTTCGAATCTTACGGCTGGCATGTAATCCCGGCTGTTGACGGTCACGATCCGGAAGCTATCAATGCTGCAATCGAAGCGGCGAAAGCAGACACAGGTCGTCCGACACTGATTTGTACCAAGACCATCATTGGTTTCGGTTCACCAAACAAAGCGGGCTCGCATGACTGTCACGGTGCGCCTCTTGGCCATGACGAAATCGCAGCTGCACGCGAATTCCTGGGCTGGAACCACGGTCCGTTTGAAATCCCGGCTGACATTGCGACACAGTGGGATGCCAAAGAAACCGGTGCAGCGAAAGAAGCGGCATGGAACACAAAATTTGACGCGTACGCGGCAGCTCACCCAGAGCTAGCGGCTGAGTACAAGCGTCGCGTGAATGGCGAGCTGCCTGCTCAGTGGGAAGAAAAAGCCAGCCAAATCATTGCCGATCTTCAGGCTAATCCTGCGAACATTGCATCACGTAAAGCATCACAAAACGCTCTGGAAGCGTTTGGTCAGATGCTTCCTGAGTTCATGGGCGGCTCAGCAGACCTTGCCCCATCAAACCTGACTATGTGGTCTGGTTCTAAGTCTCTGACAGCTGAAGACGCATCGGGCAACTACATCCACTACGGTGTGCGTGAGTTCGGTATGACAGCCATCATGAACGGTATTGCGCTGCACGGCGGCTTCGTACCATACGGCGCAACCTTCCTGATGTTTATGGAATACGCGCGTAATGCAATGCGTATGGCAGCACTGATGAAAGTGCAGAACATCCAGGTTTACACGCACGACTCAATCGGTCTGGGTGAAGACGGCCCGACTCACCAGCCTGTTGAGCAAATTGCCTCTCTGCGTCTAACGCCGAACATGAGCACATGGCGTCCATGTGATCAGGTTGAATCTGCAGTGGCCTGGAAACTGGCTATCGAGCGTAAAGACGGCCCGTCATCGCTGATCTTCTCGCGCCAGAACCTGGCTCAGCAAGAGCGTACCGCAGCACAGGTTGCTGACATCGCTAAGGGTGGCTATATCCTGAAAGATTGCGAAGGCAAGCCTGAGCTGATCCTGATTGCAACCGGTTCTGAAGTTGAGCTGGCAGTAGAAGCGGCAGCACAGCTAACAGCCGAAGGCAAGAAAGTACGCGTTGTTTCTATGCCGTCAACAGATGCATTCGACAAGCAAGACGCAGCTTACCGTGAAGCAGTTTTGCCATCAGATGTAACAGCACGCATCGCGGTTGAAGCGGGTATTGCTGACTTCTGGTACAAGTACGTTGGTTTCGACGGCCGTATTATCGGTATGACGACCTTCGGTGAATCAGCACCAGCGGGTGAACTGTTCAAGATGTTCGGCTTTACGGTCGACAATGTTGTTGAGACAGCAAAAGAGCTACTCGCTTAATTTTTCGAGCTGCTGTTTTATACAGACTAATCACAGAATACAGTGATTAATTTCGAAGAATGAAAAAAAGGCCTCCTCTGGGGGCCTTTTTTGTGTCAAAAACAGGTAAGAAATGCTATTTGAGGGCTTTGATTAGCTCGTTTTTTGGTGGTTTTTTGAGTTTATCTTTATGATCTAAAGGCATTTTTTACCTCTGTGGTGATAGCTGTCACAATTAGGGTGATTCTGAGCGATGCTTGGTATACACTAACGCGGCTTAGTAATTATGTAGCACGGATATGACACTTAAAGTCGCAATTAATGGATTTGGCCGTATCGGGCGCAGTGTGCTTCGCGCATTGTACGAAAGCGGTAAACATCATCAGATTAAAGTCGTGGCAGTCAACGAGTTGGCTGAGCCGGAAGCTATGGCTCACCTGCTGCAATATGACACCAGCCATGGCCGTTTTCATAAGCCTGTCACCCATGACCAGGAGCACCTGTTTATTGCCCATGATAATGGCGAACAGGACAGTATCCGCATCCTGCACCAGCCCGAGATAAATTTGCTGCCATGGCAGGACCTCGACGTCGATATCGTTCTTGACTGTACCGGTATCTATGGCTCCCGAGCCGATGGTGAGGCGCACATTAAGGCAGGTGCTGGTAAAGTGTTATTTTCCCATCCGGCCGATAATGACATCGACAATACCATCATTTATGGTGTGAACCATGATTCGCTCAAGCCAGAGCACCGTATCGTTTCCAATGGTTCCTGTACCACCAACTGTATTGTCCCTGTTATCAAGGTATTGGATGAAGCCTTCGGCATTGAGTCCGGCACAATTACTACTATCCACTCTGCAATGAATGACCAGCAGGTCATTGATGCCTACCACTCCGATTTACGCCGTACCCGCGCAGCCAGTCAGTCAATTATTCCTGTTGATACTAAACTTCATCTTGGAATTGGTCGTATTTTTCCGAAATTTTCTGACAAATTTGAAGCGATCTCTGTGCGCGTACCGACAATTAACGTCACAGCGATGGATTTAAGTGTCACAGTTAAAACAAATGTGAAAGTTAATGACGTAAATCAATCACTGGCAGAGGCATCTCGTTGTACATTAGCCTCTATCGTGGATTACACCGAAGCACCACTTGTCTCAATAGACTTCAATCACGATCCTCATAGCGCGATTGTTGATGGCACCCAAACCCGTGTCAGTAACCAGCACTTGCTCAAGCTGCTGGTATGGTGTGATAACGAATGGGGATTTGCCAACCGGATGTTAGATACCGCGTTGGCCATGCACGCAACCGAACATCGCGTGGCGACAGCAGAAAAGCTGTAAGAATTATTGGGCCTGGCAGTGACGCCGGGTCGACAAAAACTTTGACTTTAAATTAATCAATGTTGAGAGGACAAACCATGTCTGTAATCAAGATGACTGACCTGGAACTAGCAGGTAAACGCGTATTTATCCGTGCTGACCTGAACGTACCAGTAAAAGACGGTAAAGTAACTTCTGATGCACGTATTCTTGCATCTCTGCCTACTATCAAGCGTTGCCTGGAAGCTGGCGCTAAAGTAATGGTTACTTCTCACCTGGGTCGTCCGACTGAAGGCGAATATGCAGAAGAGTTCTCTCTAGCTCCTGTAGTTAACTACCTAAACGACGCACTGGACTGTGACGTTAAACTAGCGAAAGACTACCTGGAAGGCCTTGAACTAAACGCCGGTGAGCTGGTTGTTCTTGAAAACGTTCGCTTCAACAAAGGCGAGAAGAAGAACGAAGAAGAGCTATCTAAGAAGTACGCTGCACTTTGTGACATCTTTGTTATGGATGCATTCGGTACTGCTCACCGTGCTCAGGCATCTACTCACGGTGTAGGTACTTACGCTCCTGTAGCATGTGCAGGTCCTCTACTTGCTGCTGAGCTTGAAGCACTAGGTAAAGCAATGGACAACCCAGAGCGTCCACTAGTTGCTATCGTTGGTGGTTCAAAAGTTTCTACTAAGCTGACTGTTCTTGAGTCTCTATCTAAAGTTGCTGACCAGCTGGTTGTTGGTGGCGGCATCGCGAACACTTTCATTGCAGCTGAAGGCCACAACGTTGGTAAATCACTGTACGAAGCAGACCTAGTTGAAACTGCTCAAAAACTAATGAAAGAGTGCTCTATCCCAGTTGCAACTGACGTTGCATGTGCGAAAGCGTTCGATGAAAACGCAGAAGCTGAAATCAAACACGTTTCTGAAGTTGCTGACGACGACATGATCTTCGACCTGGGTCCAGATTCAACTGCAGCGCTTGCTGAAATTATCGGTAACGCGAAGACTATTCTTTGGAACGGCCCAGTTGGCGTATTCGAGTTCAAGAACTTCGAAGCAGGTACAGCGGGTATTTCTAAAGCAATTGCAGAATCTGAAGGTTTCTCTGTCGCTGGTGGTGGTGACACGCTAGCTGCAATCGACAAGTTCGGTATCAAGGCTGACGTTTCTTACATCTCTACAGGTGGCGGTGCATTCCTTGAGTTTGTTGAAGGTAAAGTACTACCAGCAGTTGCTATGCTAGAAGAGCGTGCAAAAGCTTAATTAATTTTGGCCGGGAGCCAGTCTCCCGGCCGATAAACGATTGTGAATTAGATCAAGTTTTTATAGAATACTTGCCCAGTAGCAAACGTTTGCAAAGATTTATATTTAATACAGACAACAAGGTAAATAGGACTATTGTTATGTCTAAGATCTTCGATTTCGTAAAACCTGGTGTTATTTCTGGCGACGACGTACAGAAAGTATTTGAAGTAGCGAAAGAAAACAAATTCGCTCTTCCTGCAGTAAACGTTGTAGGTACTGACTCTGTAAACGCAGTACTAGAAGCAGCAGCTAAAGTTAAATCTCCGGTTGTTGTTCAGTTCTCAAACGGCGGTGCAGCTTTCTTCGCTGGTAAAGGCGTTAAACTTGAAGGTCAAGGTGCTCAAATCCTTGGTGCTGTAGCTGGTGCTAAATATGTTCACGCTGTAGCTGAAGCTTACGGTGTGCCAGTTATCCTACACACTGACCACGCAGCTAAGAAACTTCTGCCATGGATCGACGGTCTGCTAGACGCGGGTGAAGAGTTCTTCGCTCAAACTGGTAAGCCTCTATTCTCTTCTCACATGCTAGACCTTTCTGAAGAGTCTCTGGAAGAGAACATCGAAACATGTGCTAAGTACCTAGAGCGCATGGCTAAGATGGGTATGACAATCGAGATCGAACTTGGTTGTACTGGTGGTGAAGAAGATGGCGTAGACAACACTGATATGGATCAGTCTGAGCTATACACTTCTCCAGAAGACGTTGCTTACGCATACGAGAAACTGAACGCTGTTAGCCACCGTTTCACTATCGCGGCATCTTTCGGTAACGTACACGGCGTATACAAGCCAGGTAACGTTGTACTGACTCCAACAATCCTACGTGATTCTCAGGCATACTGTGCAGAGAAGTTCGGTATCGCACCTAACGCGCTAAACTTCGTATTCCACGGTGGTTCTGGCTCAACTGAAGCTGAAATCCAAGAGTCTATCGGCTACGGTGTTATCAAAATGAACATTGATACTGATACTCAGTGGGCAACTTGGGACGGTATCCGTAAGTACGAAGCTGAAAACCGCGACTACCTACAAGGCCAGATCGGTAACCCAACTGGTGAAGATGCGCCAAACAAGAAGTACTACGACCCACGCGTATGGCTACGTGCTGGTCAGGCTTCTATGGTTGCTCGTCTTGAGAAAGCATTCGCTGACCTTAACGCAATCGACGTACTATAATTTTGCGTCTGACGCTTAAGTCACAATGATTGAAAAGCCCGCATTAGCGGGCTTTTTTCGTTACGGGGCTTTATTTATCAGATCTATTTTCTGTTGGTGCCGGACATCGATAGGAGTATTATCCTGCTCGCAGATGATTGCCTCACACTAAAAAGTGCAGTTATAGTGTTGATTGCGGAGGGATTTGGTGTTTTTGGCCCTAAGTAGATTTATGCGTCCATAACCCATTGTGGAATAAGAAACAGCATTAGCAGGAAGAGATAAGAATGAGCGAAAGTGTGGCTGAAACCGTAGCAGATACCGTTGTCGGAACTATTAAGGATAATGAGTTAACCAACGGGGTATTGAATGCGGGAACCTGGGTGGCAGATAACCAAGAGCTGCTGATCCAATATGGGGTGAACATTCTTTCCGCTTTACTGATTTTGTTCATTGGTAACATGATCACTAAGGGGATTGCCAATGGCGTAGCCAAGGTGCTTCGTAAGAAAGACATGGATGAAGCGGTTGTCGAGTTTCTGCACTCGCTAGTACGCTATCTATTGTTTGTGATTGTGTTGATCGCCGCTCTTGGGCGAATTGGGGTTCAGACTGCTTCTGTTGTTGCAGTGATCGGTGCCGCTGGTCTTGCTGTCGGCCTGGCTCTACAGGGGTCGCTGTCAAATTTTGCCGCCGGTGTGTTGATTGTCGCTTTTCGTCCGTTCAAGTCCGGAGATTTTGTCGAAATTGGCGGTGTTTCCGGATCGGTGGAGTCTATTCAGGTGTTTTCAACTATTCTGAATACACCGGATAACAAGATGGTTGTTGTTCCGAACTCGTCTGTCATTGGTGGTGCCATCACTAACTACTCACGGCATGCAACCCGCCGTATCGACTTGGTGATTGGCGTGTCTTATGACGCAGATCTAAAACATACCAAAGCCGTACTGACCCGGGTGATTGAAGTCGAAGACCGTATTTTGAAAGATCCGGCACCAACAATTGGTGTACTGACATTGGCTGATTCTTCGGTAAACTTTGCTGTGCGCCCTTGGGTGAAGACAGAAGATTATTGGGGAGTGTATTTTGACTTGCTGCAAGCAATCAAAGAAGAGCTGGATAAAGAAAATATCGGCATTCCATATCCACAGATGGATGTGCATCTCAATAAAATCGAAAGTTAATCACACAGATCGAACATAAAAATGGAGCCTTATGGCTCCATTTCTTTATCAGCGTCTTTATTCGCGTTTTTAATCCGAAAAACGGCTAGTTATACCTGCTCGGTTTCTCTTTCAGGCAGCATGATAACCGTGTTTGGCAGTGCTTCCAGCAGCGTTATCAGGGATGAGCTCGCGAAAGCAAAAGTGAAATCCGGCTTACCCGGCGTGAACATTAGCTCGGGATAGCTGAATACAACCGGATCAACCAGGATCTTAACGTCTTCCGGCAGGGCGAACGGACATACTGCGCCGGGCTCGCAGCCGATAGCCTCGACCATTTCTTCATTGCTGCAGACTGAAACGCGCTTGCCTAGTAACTGCTTGACTAACTTGCTGTCGAGCCTGCCGTCTCTATGGGTCAGCAGCAGGCAGAAGCCGCCCCCTTTGATTTTCATGAACAGGCTTTTGGTTGGTGCCGCGGTCCAGCCCAACTCTTTGGCGATGCGGGCATCTTCCTCGAAGTCGAGGATCGGTGCATGTTGCCATGATTGATAGTCCACGCCAGTTCGACTGAACAAGGTTAAATTTTGCTGATAAATCGCTTCAAGGGAAGCGGCGGATGCATTAGCCAAGGTAAGTCTCCAATAAACCATGAGCCAGATGGGCTGCAATAAAGAACATCATAGCGGCAACCAGACAGTCAATTGTCCGTTTAACCCGGGGTTTTGATAGTGTTGGCCCCAGCTTGGCGGCCCCAATCGACAGGCTGTAGAACCAGACGAAGGACGCCATGATAGTGCCGGCGGCAAACGCGATGCGCTCATGCCCTTCGAACTGGCCGCCGATAGACCCCAGTATAACCACTGTATCTAAGTACAAATGTGGGTTAAGTACCGTTACGGCAAGGGCTCCGAGAATGACTCCTCGTCGGCCCCGGGCTATCACTTCAGCTTGCTGTTCCTGATGAGCGGCTGATACAAGGGCACTTTTTAGCGACATGGTGCCGTACAGCGTGAGAAAGGCGATGCCTCCTAAGGTAACACACAGTAACAAGGTTTCATTACTTGATAAAAGAGCTCCACCGCCAAAGATCCCCAAACTGATGAAGATGACATCACAGATACTACAGACTGTTGCCGTCGTCAGGTGGTGGTTGCGTTTGATGCCTTGGTTTAACACATACGCGTTTTGTGCCCCGATTGGGATGATCATGCTCGCACCCAAGCCAAATCCTTGTAATAACACCCACATACTCATTTGTTCTTATTCCTAAAAAGATTAATCAACGGCGGTTTCTAATGGCGCAAGCTTACTCTTGGCAGTAGGATTAAGTACAACTAATAAAATTTATCTATTATTAGACTTGCTTATGATGCTGGGGAGTAGCGATGCGAGGATTGGATTACCGTTGGATAGAAGCCTTGGATGCCGTGATATCACAGCGGGGCTTTGAGCGGGCGGCAGAACATTTGTGCATTACCCAGTCGGCAGTATCTCAGAGGATCAAGCAGTTAGAAAAGCTGATGGCCCAGCCAATGCTGGTGCGCGAGCAGCCGCCGCGGCCGACACCGGCAGGGCAAAAAATGCTCGGCCTCTATCGCCGGGTACGGTTGCTGGAACAGGAGCTGTTACCTGAACTTACCCCGGATGACAGCAGTCAGCCATTGTCTGTCTCGCTGGCTACCAATGCTGATAGCTTGGCGACCTGGTTGTTACCTGCATTGAGTCCGCTGTTGAAATCGCGCAGGATTGCACTCAACCTGCTGGTGGAAGATGAGGCCAGGACCTTAGACAAACTTCGTAGTGGCGAAGTCGTTGGTGCGATCAGCATGGAGGCCAGCTCGCTGCCGGGGTGCGTGGCAGATTACCTCGGGCGGGTCGATTTTCTCTGTGTGGCCAGTCCGGACTTTGCCAATAAATACTTTGCTGGCGGGGTAACACGGGACAGGTTGCTGGCCGCACCGGGGGTGGCCTTTGATCAGCATGATGATATGCATGAGCGTTTTGTCCATCAGCATTTTAACCTGCCGCTTGGTAGTGTTGTGACGCACACGGTGAGATCGTCCGAGGCGTTTGTCAGAATG
>NZ_JAKRFQ010000409.1 GCF_022347985.1 Photobacterium sp. OFAV2-7 | reverse complement strand
GCTGCCAATTCAACCCCGCCGACAGCCGGTGAAAATAGTCATCGGCATCAATTCCCGACATGAAGTTCGGTGCCCAGAACAACTTCCCGTCAGGTATGTCCAGCCACTCACCGGAAGCAACAGGCGGCGAAAACAGGTCCAGGTTTTCCATTATATCGTTCCTTGCTCGTCTATTTTGGTTAAACACCGCTAATGCTCAGTGGCGCTGTTCAATTGGCAGCCAGTCTTGATGATCGGGACCAATATAATCGGCACTCGGCCTAATTATCCGGTTATGTGCCCGCTGTTCAATCACATGGGCTGCCCAGCCAGTCACCCTGCTCATGACAAAGATAGGGGTAAATAACCGGGTGGGGATCCCCATAAAATGGTATGCCGTGGCATGAAAAAAGTCGGCATTGGCGAACAGGGACTTCTCACGCTTCATCACTTCTTCGACCCGTACCGAAATATCATACAGTACCGCATCATCGGCCTGTGCGGCCAGTTTCTCCGACCAAGCCTTGATCAGCACATTTCTCGGGTCTGACTCGCGATAAATTGCATGACCGAAACCCATGATTTTTTCTTTATTGGCCAGCATCGCCAGGATGCCTGCCTCGGCTTCATCAGGTGACTGCCAACGCTCGATCATTTCCATCGCCGCTTCGTTGGCTCCCCCATGTAGCGGCCCGCGCAAAGTGCCAATAGCGGCAGTTATACAGGAGTAGAGATCGGTAAGTGTCGATGCGCAAACCCGAGCAGAAAATGTTGAGGCATTGAACTCATGCTCGGCATAGAGGATCAACGAGCAGTGCATCACCTGACGATGCAACTCTGACGGCTCTTCACCGGTGATCATCTTGAGGAAATAGCCGCCAATACTGTCTTGCTCACAATAGGTCTCAATCCTCACCCCATGGTGACTATAGCGATACCAATAACAGATAATGGCCGGCAACAAGGCAAGCAAGCGATCCGCCCTGTCATACTCTTCGTCAAAGTCATGCTCCTGTTCAAGGTTACCCAGCATCGAACACCCGGTTCGCAGTACATCCATAGGGTGAGCATCAGCAGGGATCTGCTCGAGAACCGCTTTCAACGCCATTGGTAATCCGCGATAAGAAACAAGCTTGCTCTTATAGGCTGCCAGTTCTGTTCTGGTCGGCAGCTTTCCTTTTAGCAGGAGATATGCAACCTCTTCAAACTCGGCATGCGCTGCCAAGTCTGAAATATCATAACCGCGATAGGTTAGCCCCGTGCCGGTTTTGCCCACAGTACACAGAGCCGTTGAACCCGCACTTTGTCCTCGCAACCCTTCACCGCCTAATGCTTTTTGTGTACCCGGCATAATATGACTCCTTGATCTTCAGTTTAAGTGACTATCCCCAAACTAAAGATAGGTGAGAACAATCAGCTCAACCACTTGGGTAACATGTCATCCATTCCCGACAATGAGAACAGTCATTTCATACAGATAGTAATTGACGATAAAACCAAGGTTACGAGCAGCTTCAAGGCAAGGAATTTAACGCTATATCAACCCAGACTAGTCGATGATCCGATCCAGCCTGAGGGCGGTCCCGGCCTCTCTCATCACTGATCAAGTAGCGCATCGGATCCTTCTTATCCGGCCAAAATACACCTGACTGCAATACCTTCAGGTTGGAAGACGGCAGAACATAATCCAGCCTTAAACCTGAAATATGCGTCCACTCAGTCGACCTCCCCTTTCGCTGTTGCCAGGGGATCGCAAAACGTCCACCCACGCTTTTGGGTGTCATCTTACCGGCACTCACCAAGCGATTGATTCGAGGATGGAGCAAAAGGTTACGAATGGCCGATTTCATCCCGTCACCATCGGCCATGTCTGCATTCAGATCGCCCAGCACGACAAATGGGTCCGTTTTCTCCAGGCCTCCCCCTCTTGCGTTGTCATCACACAAGTAATCCGCATTGTCGATAATATCTGCCACTAGCTTCAGCTCGTCATGGTTGCGGCGCGCATTACGTTTCTCATCGCCATCAAATACCGGCGGCGTCGGATGACAACACAACAAATTGATCCGTTGACCGGCAACATTTACGGGGACGACAACATGGTTTTTCGAGGATAGTCGCAATACCTGTTCGGCCTGCTCACTGTAATAGCTCTCTGGCATCACGTTAGCAGGAAGATCGCACCAGAGCATTTCCTGCCAGCTGCGGATCGCTGCATCTTCAATAGGGAAACGAGACAATAAAACAAAACCGAAATGGCCATGGTGCTCACCAAAGCCCAAGCCGTCGCCCGGAAGGGTCAGCTCCCCGTCGCCATCAAGATCATAGGGGCTCATCAAGCCGGTATTTGTCGGCGGGCAATAACGATATGGATAGTCAATGGGCTGTTGCTGGTGCTGCGGACACTCAAGATAATGACGGCAGAAGTTGGCAAGGCTGCCATCATCGCCACCTTCGCCGGGATGGTCAAACTCGCACAGCATCAACACATCCGGTCGCGTATGCTGAATAATCGCAGCAAGTTTTGACAGCCGGGTATCCGACTTGGAGGAAGTCTGCTCAAGGATTTGGCCAGGAACTGGCGCTGACATTGAAATATTGAACACGGCAACACGCAACTTGCTCGGTGAAGCAGACGATGCTGGTTCAGAGCTGGGGTTAAATGCTAAATCGGACAACTAGAGGTACTCGACGAAAACACAAATAGGCGGAAATTATACAGATTTGCCCGCAAGCTTGATAATTTCCGCTCTGTTTGAGTCGATTGTTTCAAAGTTAATTCAGCTCATCAGTTGGGTGATCGCCAACCTGATTTGCTGCGCATCATGCATTGCCCTATGCTTCACGGGCCCCTGTTCTTCCAGTGCCAACTGAAAACGCGCCCGCTCAATGCCATTTTCCTGCATCAACCAATGACCGATTTCCGTCAGCATAAAAGAAGGCCTCATATGTGCCGCATGATACAGGCGGCCTAACCAAAATAGGTCCCACTGACTATCACAAAAGACATATTCATATTGACCCAGAACGGCATTAAGATGCTGACACACTTCAACAACCTGCCGACCTTCGAGATGCAGTTCCTGCCTGGAAATTTGGTGAATTTCATGTTCCGCAAAGTCGTCCCAGTATTGCCAAACATCACTTGCCGTTAGTGGATTAATCAGCAAGCTATTGCCACTACCGTCTGGTAAGGAGTATCCAACCTCTATCGGGTAAGACTGATCGGATAACCCAGATGCCTCAAAATCCAACGTTGCCCACATTGCACTCTCCCTGATGCTTATTCTGATCATCTTCGTAATACAGAACGGCGACTTCCTGTCGAAATTACGCTGAATCACGAAATACTATAGATTGTTAGCGCTCTGTTTACTCATTTTGATATCTATCGATGTAATCGCGCTACACAATAAATGTAGTCGGAATCTGCCTCCTAAGGGTAAAAAAGTCACCTCAACTCACTATTGATACAAGCATACTCAGTAATGATTTAACAGCATTTGATAGGTATGTAAATCATCGACAGCAAAACAAGCAAAGTAGACCTGAACAATATTGTCATCATCAGCCAGCTCTTCTTGCACCGTCATAACCGCAATTTCAGCCGCACGTTGCTTGGGAAAGTGATACACCCCGGTACTGATACAAGGAAATGCAATACTCTGAACGCCAGCCTGTCGAGCCAGCGATATTGAATTTCGATAGCAGCTTGCCAACAGCTTTTCCTCATCGTGGCTACCACCGTGCCATACCGGACCGACAGTATGAATGATATATTGTGCCGGCAGGCGGTAGCCTTTGGTTAACTTGGCTTCGCCAGTTTTGCAACCGCCCAAGGTCCGGCATTCAGCCAGCAGCTCAGCACCGGCAGCACGATGAATAGCACCGTCGACACCCCCACCTCCCAGCAACGAATTGTTTGCGGCATTGACGATAGCGTCCACATCTAGAGTTGTAATATCTATTTGAATTGCTGAGAGTTGGGCCATAACCATTCCTATCATTTTCCGTACACAGTGCTCGTACACTGATCCCCCAGATTTTGACACTTTATCCTGCTTGCATCATGACGTGGGGTGTAATTTCAATTAGGATCAGGACAAACAGACTTACTCGAAGTATTCCATGACTCCAATTATAGGTTTTGCCGGTTACAGCGGCTCAGGAAAAACAACACTACTGGAACAACTTATTCCGTTGCTGAAGCAGCAAGGCTTGCGAATTGGCCTGGTCAAACACAGCCACCACAGTATCGACCCAGATACTCCGGGAAAAGACAGTTATCGCCTGCGCCATGCTGGCTGCGCCCAGACACTCATGGCGACAAAAGAGAGGCATATGCTGTATTTCGAATATCCAGAGCCTGATCGCGAAGAACCACAGCTACAGGCCTGCCTGCAACAACTCGATCACAGCCAG
>NZ_JAKRFQ010000408.1 GCF_022347985.1 Photobacterium sp. OFAV2-7 | reverse complement strand
CTGTAGCTCGAGTGCACCCGGCACAGCCCACCTCTCATTGATAACCAAGGTTGGTGTAGAGGAAATGTCATATTCTTGCGCCAACTTCCTATCTCGCTTTATTTCAATGTGCCTTTCAGGTACGGACATGTCATCGAAGAACAGGGACTTATCAAGTCCGGTCTACCAGTTGATATCAGGACCAGCAGGAATGATGCCGTTTGGATTAATATGTTTGTGCGAAAAATAGTAATGTTGCTTCATGTACTCAATGTCGATTGTCTCTCTGATCCGTTTGATAATGACTAAATCCAGCATATACCGATACAAGTTTTCAAAGGCTTTTAGTGGTTTTTTATTGGCCTTAAAATGCACTTCATAAACCGCTTCAAACCTGACAAGCGTTGGCAACAAGAATAGATCAGAAAGAGTCACTGTTGTGCCAAATAAATATGGAGATTGGCTTAATCTGGTATCCAGCTGCTCGAGAGCCTCAAACAGGGTAGTACTGGCGCGATCATAGTCTGCCTGCTCTGTGGCAAATCCGACGTGATAGACCTTTCGATTGACATTGATGTGTAGCCATTCGTTTAGGGCTTTTATGTCAGTTCGCAGGTTATTGGGAACTAACTCATGTTGGTATTTGGCCAGAGGTAGCCAGTTTGTAGCAAGTTCGATTGCTATCTCAGATGAGTCATTCCCTACTATGGTATGCGTGTGTTTGTCCCAGAGTACCGGCACCGTCACTCTTCCGGTGTAAATCGGGTTGGCACGTTGGTAAAGCTTAACCAGATCACCTGCGTTGTATAGAGGATCTGAGTGAACGTCATCAAATAGCCAGCCGTCGTCATATCGCTTGGCAGCAACCGAAGAGACTGTGATGGTATCATTTAGCCCAAGAAAATTGATGACCAGATAAGGTCGGTGGGCAAAAGGGCAGGCAAGCGACATATACATATGATAGCGGTCTTGCTCAGCCGTTTGGGGCAGTTCAAAGCTGTCTTCATAAGACAACTCGTTAACCTCTTTGTTTGGATACCAAGTTCCTTGTTCTAAAACCGCCATGGGATGCTCCTAGAGTGCTTTTTCAAATGAAGCCATAAGAGCGTCTAGTTCGGCTTGGGTGGCGACATCAAAATCACCATCGCTAAACTTCTCCTGATAACTTCCTAAACTGAAAGTGGCTTTTACGTCACCTCCCCACCATGGCATGAGATCTGTCATGGTTTTAAGGTTGGTTGCACCGCCGTTCGGCCCTGGTGATGTGCTGACCAGCAGAACTGGTTTTTTGCTATCGCCAAAGAAAGGCTGGCCTGGTTTGGCGGCACGCGAGAGCCAGTCAATAACATTCTTTAAAAACGCAGGCATAGAGCCGTTGTGCTCAGGAGAGGCAATAACCAAAGCATCGTGCTCATTCATTATTTGTCTAAGCTCGAAGGCCTTTGTCGGGATGCCTTGTGACTCTTCATCTATGCCGTACATTGGCATGTCAAAGTCTTTCAAGTCGATGATAGTCACTTCATTCTGAGTCACTTTTGCTGCCAGGGAACGAACCAGATTATTGTGGATTGACTGACTGTGATTGCTTCCAGAGAACGCGAGTATCTTTTTCATGATCTTGTCCTGTTAGTTATTTAGTTCGACATCTTTGTGTTGTCGATGACGATAAATACTAATTGACTAGATTTAGTGAATAAACTATACCTTGGTGGTTAAACAGTTCACCATAAGTAAACAATAAGGACAGGCCAAAGTGGATAAGATCAGGGCGCTAACGGTTTTCAGAAGAGTCGTAGAGCTAGGAAGCTTCAAAGCGGCAGCTGAAGATTTGAATCTGTCCAAGGCTGCGATCAGCAAAAATATTAACGAGCTGGAAGACTACCTTAAAAGCCCATTGATCAATCGGACAACACGCAAGATGCACATTACGGACAACGGGCAGCGCTATTACAGCCAGGTTTGCAGTATCCTGGATGATCTTAAGCATGCTGATCTTTCTGTTATCGAATCTTCTCAGACCTTAAAAGGCGCACTGAAAATTAGTGTTCCTATGTCATTGGGTATCATTGAAATAAATCCTATCGTTTGTGAATTCATGCATCAACACCCGGAGCTCTCTATTGAAGTAGTTATGAGCGATCAATACGTTGATCTTATCGAACAAGGTATCGACATTGCGATTAGGGGAGGGGGGGAGCTCAGCAATTCCAGCCTGAGATCCCGAAAGTTGCTAGATTTGAGGCGTGTGCTTTGTGCATCTCCCGAGTATATTGATAAATCCGGCGAGCTTATCAAGCCTGACGATCTTGCCTTCCACAAGTGCCTCATATACAGCTTTTCTTCATCTGCCAGACGCTGGTTATTCAGAAACCAGGATGAGGTGAAAGAAGTTGAGCTTCCCGCAAGCTCTTACGTAGTAAACAGCGGACTAGCGCTTAAGCAGGCGGCCTGCTCAGGCCACGGTATTCTGCTGCTGCCGGAGCTGTTTGTTCGAAGCGAGTTAGCGTCAGGAGAGCTTGTTGAGGTGCTACCACAATGGCAAGCCGACAAGCATTCACTGTATGTGGTGTATCCATTTCATAAAGAGCAGTCCCAGAAGGTCAGGGCCTTTATTGATTTTGTCGTCAACCATTTCGAAAACAAATAAGAATAACGACTGTTTTCTTCTAACCTCAAATACTGTTTACCAAAACTGAATAGCTCTGGCTTTTTGGCCTCTAATAAGAGCTATTTAAGCAGGTTAGTTTACTCATGGTGAATAGTTAGTTCACCGCAATACTGTTTTTCTCATTTGAACCGCTCCCTAGACTGGTCCACGACAACACGACTCCGTGTTAAGTAATCTAGCGAGGAGCAAATGATGAATAAATGGACCAAATTACTCATAGTGAGTGCGATTGCCAGTATGCCAGTCGCACATAGCGTGGCAAAAACAGTTTCGACAGAGGGGCAGTTGACCTTGTCATACAGTGACGGCAGAACGCCTACTCAAGGAGTTGAGAAGGTCAATGATGTACTCAGGGCGGTTGGTGTACGAGTGAGCACGCTCCCCTTGCCCGAAGAAGCGAGACCTATTTTGGAAGCCTCTAAAGAAAGAGCCATTACAAAAGAAGAAAGTGAACAGCTAATCTCACTATTTTCTTTGCACCGTGGTGATTTGCTGGATCAAATCAAAAAAGCCGGTCGAGTACCGGAGGCGCACAGAGGTGGCTTCCTTTCAACATCTGAAGTTGGCGTTGCGCCGTATCCAAAAGTGTACGACATGAAAGCAATGACGCCGGAAGTAATGCACTACCTACAAGATAAATTCGGTAAGTTGCATGTTAACAGCTCCGATGATGGGGTCGGTATTGATGAAGTGATGACTATTGTATCCGGTGGACCATGGACATGGTTTTTTGTACTGCCGGACAATGTGGTCGGTAAACTGACATTGGGCCATGTACCATCAGATGGTGAAGCATGGCGGATCAGCTACCCAGGTCTCGTGCCACATGGAGGCTTCCTGGATGCGCCTTATGGACTGGTTGTTGCCTATGCCCACGGCCCTGAACACTTTGTTATGCGCTACGAAGAACCAAGTGTCGAAGGGACTGAGACTCTTGGCACCAACGCATGGATCGACTTCAGCAGTGATGTGCCTAAACTGCTGGAACACTAAGTCCTGATCACTTAATTTTCTTCACTCAGTATTGAGCTGGACTTGAAGGTGCTCAATGAAGGCGGAAACTTTGGGAGGCAAATGTTTCCGCCCTGCATAGAAAACATGTAGCACCAAATCTTCAGGCTCGGCTTCTAATTCTATTGGTTCCAATAAGCCGGTATGTAATTCGGGCAAACAGGCGTGTTCAGGCAGTATCGCAAAACCAAGACCAGCTAAAGCTGCCGCTCTGGCCATGTGTCCGCTGTTAACCTTAAAGGGTGAACTCACACTCTGCCGGACATGTTTTCCGTTGATGCCTTTGAATATCCAAGGGGTGCCATTTAAAGCTGTCAGGCTACTGACACAAGGTAGTTGGCTCAGTTCACTCAGTTTGTAGGGTTTGCCATATCGTTTAATCAGGTCTGGAGAGGCCACTACAACACTTCGCCAGCGTGCAATCTCTTTGGCAATCCAGCCACTATCAGCTAATTTCCCCCGGCTAAACGTTACAATGAGGTCGAAGCCATCCAGCAAGTCTTCTTTTGGGCTTAAACTGGTCTCGCAACAAAGTGAGATAGCGGAATGTTCTACACAGAACGACACTGCGGCATCGGTCAACACCCGAATGTCAGGCATCAGAACCTTTAATTGTCCTGATATAGCTTGCGAATCATGATTAATCGTTTCTAGTGCATCATTGAGAGCACTGAGTAGGCCTTTTGTCGAAGCGTAAAGTTGCTCTCCTGACTCTGTCGGTGTCATACGGCGAGTTGTTCTCTCCAGTAGACGAGTTCTGAG
>NZ_JAKRFQ010000407.1 GCF_022347985.1 Photobacterium sp. OFAV2-7 | reverse complement strand
ATCATGCGCAAAGATATTTTGCCTAAGGCCAGGTATGACCGGGGTTACCTGTACCGGAATGATTTCAGGGTCATCCGCAGCTGGACAAGTTCGGAGCAGATCCCGATCCATACCATCGACTGGCGAATTGTGAATGCAAAAGCGTTCCCGTATCGGCTACGGCAAAAACCGGGCAAGAAAAATGCCCTCGGCCGCTTTAAGTTCAACATCCCGAATGATAGTTCAATCTATCTTCATGACACACCGGCCAAAAGCCTGTTCAACAAAGACGAACGAGCATTTAGCTCAGGATGTATCAGGGTAGAGCATGCGGATGACTTGGCGATGATTCTGCTGACCTATTCGGGCGTCACTGAGCAGCGTGTCAACGAGCTCAAGGCAAGGACGAAAACCAAAACTGTTGGACTGAACAGCCGGGTTAAGGTGCATCTGATTTATCAGACAGCCTGGGTAGACAATCAGGGATTGGTGAATTTCCGTGATGATGTCTATAGCTATGATCGAATGAGTGAGATGTCTCAAAAAGAAGAAAAATTTACAATTATTTACCACGAATAATTTTCTTATAAGTCAGTAATTAGCCGATCGCGGTACGATAATTAAGCGTTTTTTTGCGTTTAACACGTTTGACTGAACAAAAACTGAACGGTATCTTGCTTTTCGATTCACGGCTTTGGCCCGATATTAGCAAGAAAGTGGTTTAGTTTAGGATGTCTGAGATTGATTACAAGCGCCGCCAGTTATTGGTTGCTGGGGGACTGGCGGTTGGCGCATGTTTATTGCCAGGAGTGGCATTAGCTAGCCCGTATAAAGCAACAAGTGCGAGAAAGATTTCGCTGTGTAATATTCATACCAAAGAAGATCTGGAAACCCAGTACTTTGACGGTCAAAGTTATATCAAGGAAGAACTGAAGCGTATTAACCATATCTGCCGTGATTTCCGTCGTAATGAAGTGGCGAACATGGATCGCCGTCTGTTTGATGCAATTGCTGAAATTCAGGAGGGGCTGGGGCACAAGGGTCAGGTGCGGATTATCTCCGGTTACCGCTCTCCCGAGACCAACAAAGCACTGCAGAAAAATGGCGGGGTGGCGAAAAAGAGCTACCATATGAAAGGCGAGGCCATTGACTTCAACCTTGAAGGGGTGCCGTTGTCCAAGGTCCGTAATGCAGCCCTGGAGCTACGACTCGGTGGCGTAGGTTATTACCCGAAGAGTGGTTTCGTTCATATTGATACAGGCCCCGTTCGTCGTTGGTAAGTCAATCTGCTTCAACTGAGTGCAACATTTGTCGAATAATTCCAAAGCCGGTTTCTATCTCCCTCTCTTGATAGATTCCGGCTTTGTTGTTTCTGCTAGTGGCATGATATCCTGCCACCAGATTATTGTGAGTTAGGAAAGGGCTATGAGTCTCCAGTTTGAAATTGTTCCAGTTACCCCGTTTCAGCAAAACTGTTCGGTTATTTGGTGTGATGAAACCAACAAAGCTGCCTTGGTCGATCCCGGTGGTGATATTCATTTGCTTAAAGACAAGGTTCAACAGCTGGGGCTGACAGTGACTAAGCTGATCCTGACTCATGGTCACCTTGATCATGTCGGCGGTACCGCACCGCTAGCTGCTGAGCTAGGTGTTCCTGTGATTGGTCCGCATAAAGAGGATGCATTCTGGCTGCAGGGGCTGCCTCGTCAGAGTGAGATGTTTGGTTTCCCGCTGACAGAGGCCTTCGATCCGGATCAGTGGCTGGAAGAAGGTGATGTGGTCACAGTCGGTAATCAGTCGCTGAGTGTGTATCACACGCCGGGACATACCCCGGGCCATGTGGTTCTTCACAGTGAAGAAGCCAGTGTCGCTTTTGTTGGAGACGTATTGTTCAATGGCGGGATCGGCCGTACCGATTTCCCGAAAGGCGATTTTCAGACTCTGATCAACTCAATCAAAGGTAAGCTGTGGCCTCTTGGAAACGATGTTACTTTTGTTCCTGGTCACGGTCCGTTATCAACATTTGGCAAAGAACGTGCGTCCAATCCGTTCGTTGCCGATGAGATGCCGCTGTACTAACAGCTTTCATTACCTTGCAAGTCTA
The DNA here is from genome assembly GCF_022347985.1 of Photobacterium sp. OFAV2-7. Classification (GTDB taxonomy): domain Bacteria; phylum Pseudomonadota; class Gammaproteobacteria; order Enterobacterales; family Vibrionaceae; genus Photobacterium. The sequence goes on along the minus strand of NZ_JAKRFQ010000407.1, from coordinate 2,364 downwards.
AAGCGAGGGCTGTCAGCTCTCGCTTTTCTTTATATCGATTCGCTCACTTTATAGTTCCCAGCTTGTATCTCCATAGTATTAATGTGACTACTTTCACGCTTTTCCAGCCAAGAGTTAAAAACTAGGAATCTTTCCTAATTGTTTTAGGTCGGCTTCTCAAGCCAGCCAATCTGACCGTCTTTAAAATCTTCAGTCAATCGGGTTGAACATCCTTATGCCTTGCCTTCAAAAGCCTTGTATGACTGGTTGTCGAGGGTTCGGTATGGGCATAACTATTCTTTTGCTCCCGATGATTTCCTGGAGTCTGCTTACTGAATGCCGTTTGATAGTTCGGTGATGAACATGACATGCCAGGTATTCAGTAAGTAGGCTTTGTTTTAGAAAATTGAGGGTTTCACATGTTTAAATTGTTGGAGCAGGTCAGAAAGCCGACGCTGGATCTGCCTGTAGAAGAGCGCCGCAAGATGTGGTTTAAGCCATTTATGCAATCGTACCTGGTTGTATTTATTGGTTACCTGACCATGTATCTGATCCGTAAAAACTTCAATGTTGCTCAAAACGATATGATTTCAACCTACGGCCTGTCAATGACAGAGCTAGGTATGATTGGCTTGGGCTTCTCTATCACCTACGGTATTGGTAAAACTGCCGTTTCTTATTACGCCGACGGTAAAAACACCAAGCAGTTCCTGCCATTCATGCTGATCTTGTCCGGTATTGCCATGCTGGGCTTCAGTGTGAGCATGGGCGGTTCTGGTGTGAGCCTGTTCCTGATGATTGCATTCTATGCGTTGAGCGGTTTCTTCCAGAGTACCGGTGGACCGTCTAGTTATTCCACGATCACCAAATGGACGCCGCGTAAGAAGCGGGGTACCTATCTGGGTTTCTGGAACATGTCACACAATGTCGGTGGTGCCGGTGCAGCAGGTGTTGCCCTGTTCGGTGCGAACTACCTGTTTGATGGTCACGTGATCGGTATGTTTGTGTTCCCGTCGATCATTGCCTTGGTAGTAGGCTTTATCGGTCTGCGTTACGGTAGTGATTCACCGGAAGCTTACGGCTTGGGTAAGGCCGAGGAACTGTTCGGTGAAGAAGTCAGCGAAGAAGATGTCAACGCTGAAGAAAACCAGATGACCAAGCGCGAGATCTTCATGGAATACGTGTTGAAGAACAAGATTATCTGGTTGCTGTGTTTTGCCAATATCTTCCTGTACATCGTACGTATCGGTATTGACCAGTGGTCGACAGTTTACGCCTATCAGGAGCTTGGTTTCTCGAAAGAAACGGCTATCCAGGGCTTTACTATGTTCGAGGTTGGCGCTCTGGTCGGTACCTTGATGTGGGGTTACTTGTCTGATTTGGCCAATGGGCGTCGTGCACTTGTCGCATGTGTTTCTCTGGCGCTAATCATCTTTGCTCTTGAGTTCTATCAGACAGCGACAACTGAGTATATGTACCTGGGTTCTCTGTTTGTACTTGGCTTCCTGGTGTTTGGCCCTCAGCTGCTTATCGGTGTTGCTGCTGTCGGTTTTGTTCCTAAGAAAGCGATCAGTGTTGCCGACGGTATCAAAGGTACCTTTGCCTACCTGGTGGGTGACAGCTTTGCAAAGCTGGGTCTGGGTATGATTGCCGACGGTACGCCAATCTTCGGTTTGACAGGCTGGCAGGGTACCTTTGCGGCTCTGGATACCTCAGCGGCAGTGTGTATCGGTTTGTTGCTCTTTGTTGCCATCGCGGAAGAGAAGAAAATTCGTCGCGAGAAGCGCCAGCAAAAAGAGGCCGAGCTGGAACTTGCCTAAGTTGCTCTGACTCAATAAACCACCCTTCGGGGTGGTTTTTTATTTGCCCTGCAAGGCTGACAAACCTGTTAGGTTGAAAGAAACCAGAATTGTTCCCCCCGACTATGGGGGAGAGAATCCGAATGACAAGGACGTTGCTGACCAACGGCAGGATGTGTGTTTAGCAATTACGCTGAATGGAAACGTGCATGAGTGGTATATGAGGCTCGTATGTGTGGTTCTGAAAGTGGGATGAGGGTAACACCTCACCCTGCTTTTTATCTTGTCAATGAGCAGAAAAACATAATATCACTGCAATAGTACATTTGTTTGTTTTTTAACCTCTTTTTGATGCTACTAGTAGATTTAATAAGGGGTTTTTTGTTTTTTTTATATTTTTTTTATATTGTTTTTAACTTTTTTGTCATTTTGTATTCCATTTGGTTATTGATGATATTGACATTAAGTAAAATATAAAATGCAGTTGTAATGAGTAAAAACTCAGTTTTATGGCTTTTATCGGCTCAATCTGGATTTTTAGTCGGTTTTATTTTGGTGTTGGATTAGTGTGAAATATTGAGATCGG
>NZ_JAKRFQ010000406.1 GCF_022347985.1 Photobacterium sp. OFAV2-7 | reverse complement strand
GGCGCTTCTTGGCCTGAGTAAATTCATGGTTGCCGGCACTGAGTTCTTCAAGGCACTTGAGGTATGCACACAGGCTGTCAGCTTGTTTGACTATGGCATAATCCTCTTTGTCGATAATGTGGCTATCGAGCAGCGGCGCGTAGTCGTCCCGGAATTCCTCCGGCAGCATCGACAGCAGTTTTTGCTCGGCAGCAAGCTCAATCTTTTTATACTCTTCGGCAATGGTTGGGTTGTAGTATTTGATCGGGGTTGGCATATCACCAGTCAGCACTTCGCTGGTGTCATGGAACATACCGAGTAGGGCAATGCGCTCGGGATTGGTGTTGCCGCTGAATTTACGGTTTTTGATCAGTGCCAGAGCATGGGCGACAAAAGCGACCTGAAGGCTATGTTCCGAGATGTTCTCAGTCGAGACACTCCGCATTAGCGGCCAGCGTTGGATGAGCTTCATACGTGCCAGGTGGGCAAAAAAATGACTTTTTTCCATATCGATACTTCTTTTGCGGCTGAGAGTGAGGCTGATTGGCTGTATTCAGTTTGGCCTATCTAGTTAAAGGTAACAGAAAAAAACGTGAGGTAAATAAAAGCCCCAGTAAAAACTGAGGCTTGGGCTGGATGGGGCAATGATTATTGGCGGTAGCTATGCAGGAAGCGCTCAAGGCGGCCGATTGCCATTTCGAGATCATCAACCCGTGGCAGGGTGACGATGCGGAAATGGTCTGGCTTCTTCCAGTTAAAACCGGTGCCGTGGACGAGCAGGACTTTCTCCTGCTGCAGGAAGTCCAGCGCCATTCGCTCGTCATCAACAATATTGAACTTTTTCTGATCCAGTTTCGGGAACAGGTACAGTGCCCCCTTGGGCTTCACGCAGGAAATACCGGGGATTGAGGTGAGCATGTCATAGGCTTTGTCGCGCTGCTCGAGCAGACGTCCGCCAGGCAGAATCAGCTCGTTGATACTCTGGTAGCCGCCGAGCGCGGTCTGGATCGCATGCTGCATCGGGACATTGGCACAAAGGCGCATCGACGACAGCATCTCTAGCCCTTCGATGTAAGGCTTGGCTAAGTGCCTCGGCCCCGACAGGATCATCCAGCCAGCTCGAAAACCGCAAACGCGGTACGATTTTGACAGCCCGTTAAAGGTAACGCAGAACACATCTTCGGCCAGCGGGGCGATAGAAGTATGCTGAGCTCCTTCGTACAGGATTTTATCGTAAATCTCGTCGGCAAAAATAATCAGGTTATGCTGGCGGGCTATCTCAACCACTTCCAGCAGGAAGTCACGGCTATAGACCGCACCTGTCGGGTTATTTGGGTTGATCAGCACGATGCCGCGGGTATTGGGTGTGATTTTGCTGCGGATATCGTCAAGATCAGGGTACCAGTCAGCTTCCTCGTCACAGATGTAGTGAACCGGATTTCCGCCAGAAAGCGACACAGCAGCTGTCCAGAGTGGATAGTCCGGGGCCGGTACCAGAATCTCATCACCATTGTTGAGCAGTGCCTGCATCGACATCATGATAAGCTCGGAGACACCGTTACCGATATAGACGTCTTCGACATCAATGTCGAGCATGCCGCGTTTTTGGTAATGCTGCACAACCGCTTTTCGGGCCGGATAAATGCCTTTTGAATCACAGTAGCCCTGTGATGTCGGCAAGTTACGGATCACATCAACCAGGATCTCATCTGGTGCATCGAAGCCGAACGGGGCTGGGTTGCCGATGTTCAACTTCAGAATTTTGTGGCCCTCTTCTTCCATGCGTTTGGCATGTTTGAGAACGGGACCTCGTATGTCGTAGCAAACATTATTTAACTTGGATGACATCCCGATGTTGTGCATTGCTTGATTCCTGCGCAAATTATTATGTACTGACAACAAATTACACTATGAATCTGTATAAAATAAATACCCGGCAGAAAAAAATCGTGAAGAATAGTGTTTTATGTAATTAAATTCTATTTGCTTAGGTGTGATCCACTGCTTTCAGATCTGCCGTCGAGGTGTTCGCACCGTGATTGTTTTGAGAACGGTGGTTGAATTGGTACCTGACCGGGAGGAAATACCTTGTCAGGTGCCGTGATCAATTGTGATGAGATGTGAAGAGTCGTGTTGACTAATTACTTTATTAGTCAGACTGCATGAACTGAGGTAGAATGGCACATTCACTATGTGGTTAAGCATTTAACCCACATAAAGGTAGAATTATGTGCCAAGTGATTGGCATATTAACAATCAGCCAGGGATGAGCCGCTAGGGTGCTTAGAGCTGAGTGAGGTTACCTTGACCGCGTTACAAACAGCAGTTGAGTCTTTGATAAAGAAAATTCAACAGGCGACACAAACAACCCAACGATTAACGGTGGCGCTGGATTTACCGGCCAATACCGACCTTATTGACTGGATGGAGTCACAACCTCTCTTTCCGAAATTTTACTGGCAGTCTCGAGATAGCCGTGAAGAGGTAGTGGCACTGGGCCAGATCAAAACCTTTACCGATCCGATGGCGGCAGAAAAAGTGCTATCGGACGAACAACGCATCTGGGGCGGGCGTTCTTTTGACGGCCGGACTAACCGCAATCGGCGTTGCCTTTCTTCTTTTTTCTTTTTGCCGCAACTGGAAGTAATCCGCTTGGATGGCAGCTGGCAGCTGGCAGTCAACCTCTCGGCAGATGATAAAGAAAGTACCTTGCAGGCATTGTCACAGGTCACGCCTGACACATCGGAAGTCCCTGAGATAAAAAGTAAGATCCTAGGTCGCTCATACGCGCCGGATTTTGCTGGCTGGTCTGCGATGATCGGCAATGCGCTGGATGCGATCTCACAAAACCTTTTTGAAAAGGTGGTTCTGGCACGACGCACGACGTTGCAGCTTGATCTGCCTGTTTCACCGGCACAGCTACTCAAGGCCAGCCGAAGCCGCAATATCAGCAGCTTTCACTTTATGATGGCGATGGATGCCAAGCACTGTTTTGTTGGTTCGACGCCAGAGCGGTTGTTCCTGCGTCACGAGCGCGATCTGCAAACCGAAGCGCTGGCGGGTACGATTGGCCGTGGGCAAGATCTGTCGGAAGACGACCAGTTGGCGCAATGGCTGATGGACGACAATAAGAACCGCTATGAGAATCGTCTGGTGGTGGACGATATTGTCAGCCGCCTGGTACCTCGCTGTGAAACGATGAACGTTGCGGAGACGCCGGAGTTGGTTCGTCTGCGCAAAGTGCAACACCTGAAACGTAGTATTGGTGCCCAGCTCAATGAGCAGGTCTACAGTGCCGATCTGTTAGATAGCCTGCAGCCGACTGCCGCTATTGCCGGTTTGCCCCGTGACAAGGCGTTGGATTTTATTACCGAGCACGAGCCGTTTGCCCGTGGCTGGTATAGCGGTGCGGTGGGCTTTCTTAGTCGTCAGCGCAGTGAGTTCTGTGTCGCTATCCGCAGCGCTCTGATCATGGGTGAAGAGCTTCACTTATTTGCAGGTGCAGGCATTGTTCCTGGTTCTACTGCTGACAGCGAGTGGCAGGAGCTGGATCGCAAGACCTCGACGCTATGCAGTCTGCTTGGCTCCGATGAACCGGAACTGGAGCGCAAATCCGCATGACTCAGGTAGGAGCAACATCGTTACCGGTTCAGAATGACGCTTCCGCATATCGGGCAGCCCTGAATAACCAGTGGGCCGGCCTGATGCTCGAAGAACTGGTACGGCTTGGTGTAAAACATGTGTGTATTGCGCCTGGCTCTCGTTCGACTCCCTTGACTCTTGCTGCGGCCAATAATGACAGGCTGACACTGCATACTCATTTTGATGAGCGCGGGTTGGGCTTTTTGGCGTTGGGTATCGCCAAAGCATCGCAACAGCCTGTTGCTGTGATTGTGACTTCGGGTACCGCCGTCGCCAATTTATTGCCGGCCGTTGCTGAGGCCGGTCTGACTGGCGAAAAACTGGTAGTGCTGACATCGGATCGCCCCGTGGAGCTGATCCAGTGCGGGGCGAATCAGGCAATTCGTCAGCACGGTATTTTTTCCGAACATGTGACCGAATTTCACGATATCCCGTCCCCGACGCTTGATATTACCCCCGGCTGGCTGCTTTCTACCATTGATGCTGCCATGTATCAGCAGTCTATTCATGGTGGTGCTATTCACTTTAATTGCCGTTATCCCGAGCCTTTGTACGGTGAAGACGTCGACTTTTCCCGCTACCTTGCGCCGCTGAATGAATGGCTGGCTGATGATCAGCCGTATACTCATTTCCAACAGGCTGAGGCCGGACAGGTGACACTGGACCATTTCGCCTGGTCTTCGCTGGTCGCTAAGAAAGGGCTTGTTGTTGCCGGTAGGATGCTACCTGGTGAGTTGTCAGCGGTTCAGGAGCTGGCTGACAAGCTGGGCTGGCCATTATTGGTAGATCCCCAAGCGGGCGGAACCAGTGACTGGGCCGGTTATGATGTCTGGATGCAAA
>NZ_JAKRFQ010000405.1 GCF_022347985.1 Photobacterium sp. OFAV2-7 | reverse complement strand
AAACTACTTGGGTCTCTTTCGTTTCGGTAACAAATAGCGCACAGTTCGCTTGAATATCTGCGGTTAGCTTAGTCATTCTATTCTCTCTTATCATTGGCCTAGTGGCTTACAGTCACGTCAAACGCATAATACAAGATATTATCAAGCGCCTGATGTCCACTAATAATACCAAACTTCTAACCACTCGCGTGATTTAAATCTTATCAATACAAGCATTACGGGCAGCTAGATCATATCCCGTCATCTATATTCTAATAATTGGGCGAATATCGATGTTCGCAATCGTTATACTTTACTCGTCGTTGTAATCCGTAGTCGAAGAGGGTATGGGCATGGCAACTGTTGATTGGCTGGATTACCTAAGTAACCAAAAGCTGTTACCCCCTCGCGCTCACTTAATCGAAGCTCACCAGTTTTTGGGCAATACCACCAAAGACCGGATAGCAGTTGACTGCGGCTGCGGAACAGGGCGAGATACGCTCTATCTGCTGGAACAAGACTATCAGGTCTATGCCTTTGATATTAATATAAAAAGTTTGGAAACCCTTTCAGAGCACCCTCTGGCCGCTTCGGCCCCTGCCCTGGATGTCCAGCTAAGCAGTTTTTCAGACTATGAATTTCCCCGCGCCCACCTGATCAATGCCAGTGCCTGCCTGTTTTTTTGCTCCCGCAACGAGTTTTACCAACTATGGCCGAACATACAGCAAAGCCTGTACAGCGGCGGGGTATTCTGCGGTCATTTTCTCGGTGTTGACGAAAACTGCAGCCATGAAGATCTACCGGTGCTGACCCATAGCAAAAGCGAATTGGAGCAACTCTTTTCACCTTTCTACGTCGTTTCATGGAAAGAGAAGCAAGAATACTCAGCCCAGCTCACCGGCGAACGGCGAGCCTGGCTTGTTCATACTATTATTGCGATGAAGAAATAATATTACCGCAATCCATTTTACTAAGTTATTTGTCATATAAATTACTTTATTCAACTCAGTTTCAGTGACAAAATAGCCCCTGACTTCTTATTTTCTCTGTCCTTGATACCGTTGGAACACCTGTATGCGATCTCACCGTGCCGGAAATGCGTTAGCTGCTTTTTCTTTTGTGCTCTGGGGCATCTTGCCGCTGTATTACCAATTTCTTCCTCAGGCTAATATCGATGAACTACTTGCCATGAGGATTATCTTCTCTGTACCGGTTATGCTGATTGTCATAACCATTCTGAGGCGCACCTTTCCTTCCCTGCATACAATATGGTCAGATAAGCGTTCGTTGGCTGCAACGACCATTGCCGCCACTATCATGTGTATATCATGGTATGCATTCACCTGGGCCATTACCCATGACCAAGTTCTTGCCGCGAGCCTGGGTTTCTTCATCAATCCTTTGTTTGCCATCGCACTCGGCGTCCTTTTTCTCAAAGAGCGATTGTCACATGCTCAGTCGGCTGCCGTCGTTCTGGCCATCGCAGGAATTGGCTACCAAGTCTGGCACTACGGTGAGCTGCCGTGGATCTCATTAATTATGGGGAGCTTTTTTGCCCTATACGGCTTATGTAAAAAATACATTCGCTATGATGCTCTGACTTCCGTTACTCTTGAAGCGGCTATCCTCGCCCCATTCGCCTTGTGCTTCATAATCGCCCAGGGCATATCCGGCAATAGCGTAGCCCTGTCATCAGGCTTTTCAACACTACTTCTATATATCGGATCGGCTCCTGTCACACTGGCACCACTGATTTTCTTTGCCTTGGCTATCAACCGTACCAGCCTCACGATGGTCGGTTTAATGCAGTACATAGAGCCGACGCTACAATTTCTGCTTGCCGTGTTCCTGTTCGGAGAGATTTTTGATGAGGTCAAAGCCATTAGCTTTAGCCTGATTTGGCTCGGTTTGTTTCTGTGCACGCTAGAAGCGTTACAGGGCATTTATAAAAATAAGTATGTTCATGCCGAGCAAACCGGCGTATAACGAATGCGCTGCCTTATAGCCTTTACAAGATCACATTAAGCGTCTGCTAAGGCTCGCTATCTCATCTGATACCCAAAGAGAACACTATGACGTCAGAAACAAAACAGCTTCAGCAACAGTTGGCAAAGTTTGCGGCAGACCGAAACTGGGAGCAGTTTCACTCGCCCAAAAACCTGGCCATGGCGTTAAGCGGCGAAGTGGGCGAACTAACTGAAATTTTCCAGTGGTTAACCCCCGAGCAAAGTGAACATCTGCCAGAAGCCAAGAAAGCACACCTTGAGGAAGAGATGGCCGATGTACTGATGTATTTACTTCGATTGGCAGACAAATGCGACATCGACCTTATGGCGGCTTGTCAGAACAAGCTGATCAAGAACGAGCAAAAATACCCTGTCGACAAGTGTTTCGGCAACGCTAAGAAGTACAACGAGCTCTAGGGTAGTACCATCGAGTCTGTTCTCAATTCTGCGTAAAATGAGTTGCTTACGGCATAGAAGGAACCATACTCGTAATATGGAATGATAAGAAATATCTATATCAAAGGAGCTGAAATGGATATCCACGAAGTCTTTAACGATAGTTATGCAAGGTGTAACCAGCATCCTCACTTCTTTGATATTTTCTACAATCTCTTTTGCCAGAAAGACGACAGGTTCCGAGAGATGTTTGCCGGTGTCGATATGCAAAAGCAAATATCAATGCTTAAAGCTTCAATTGTGATCATTTTGCTGGCTCCCGTGTCAGACTCAGCCCGAGAGTCCGTAAGATTCTTTGGCAAGCGTCACGGGCCTCAAGGAGTAGGTGTCAGCCCGCTGGATTACGAAACCTGGCTTGATTGTCTGTTGGAGACCGTCAACCAGTGTGATCCCAACTATACTTTTGAAGTCGATCTGGCATGGCGAGAATGCTTAAGGCTGGGTCTTGAGATCATGATAGAAGAGTGTGAAACATGACGGGCATCAGCTATGCCAACCGACTTAGGCTGCTCCTTATCATTGCCATAATACTTGCGATACTTACCTTTTATTTCTCACCCATTACCCAGAGCCGAAACTTTTATGATTATGCCGATCAACGCGCCTTCTTGGGGCTACCCAACTTCTTAAATGTAATCTCAAACCTCCCTTTTCTGTTGGTTGGTACCCTGGGTCTGAAACAATTTCACACCCATCACCTTAATGAAATTGAGCCAAGAATCCGTTTTCTCTATCCAAGCTTTTTTATCGGGTTAGTCGCCGCTTTTTTCGGTTCCAGCTACTATCACCTCGCCCCCAACGCATTTACCCTGATGGTGGATCGCATACCGATCACGATTGCCTTTATTTCCCTGTACTGCATTGTACTTAGCGAATATATAAAGCCAGTCTTCGGAAGACGTTTGTTCATTCCAGCGGCAGTATACGGTGTCCTCTCCGTCGTATATTGGTATGCGACTGATGTTATCAGCGGTAGGGGAGACTTATCAGCCTATGTACTGGTACAGGTGATCCCCATCATTCACTTACCGCTGATAATAGGCTTGTTTAAATCGCCTTTTAGTCACGGCAGATACTACCTATACGCGCTATTGGCTTATGTGCTTTCTAAGTGGGCGGAGTCAAATGATGAACAACTATATGCGCTGTTAGGCGGCTTCAGCGGTCATAGCGTCAAACATCTGCTGGCCGCGCTCGGAGGATATATGATCTATCTGGGCTGGATAAAACGCGTAAAGGATACAGAATCAGGGAGCTAATGCCTGCTCCCTCAGACTTGCACAAGGTTAACACCGGCGGGACTATTTTTCGCCAATTCCCCGGTGTTCTTTTTTAGCCAGGGTAATTTTGCCAAAACCCAGCTTCTTAAAATGGTTGTCTCTAAAATCTCTAACCGCCTTAGAGCCAGACGATACAGCTTCTACTTGCTGCTCCATCTTTAGAAACTCAGTCAAGTCAATACCTTCCGCGGCCGCAACGGCCTCATGGATAGAACGGTATTGATCATAAGAGAATGCCAGCTGTTTCTCTTGTTTCTTGTAAGTGTAGATAATGGTGCGTGACATAACGCCTCCAGCAGCAAAAAAATAGGTTGGGAATTTACCGTAACTCACCCGATGATGGAAGAGGGACGGCAATATTCAGTCAGTTTTCAGTATGAATCAGCGTGGCTATAACGCCATTATCAAAGATTCATGCACTCCCTTTTCCCAAAGTTATACACAGAAACAGTGGATAACTCACATAATTCACACCGATTTGATCACAAAAAATTAACAATCAAGCTCATCTGATTGAAAATAGTGAATAACTTGATTAGCACTCCCACGCCAAAGCAGCGACGGATCATGTTGTTCCTGGACAAACTTCCCGTCGACCAATGCGTCAATCAGATCAACTACCTCGCGCTGCGCGTCCGTTAACTCATCCAGTACATAACCAGTCCATAGCCAAATATCTTTGCCTGCACATTCTTGGCGGACACGCTGAACAAGCTTTAACACAGCTTCAAGATTGGCCGGATG
>NZ_JAKRFQ010000404.1 GCF_022347985.1 Photobacterium sp. OFAV2-7 | reverse complement strand
TTATTAAAGTAAATATGCGCAGCTTATGATTGGCTGCTAGACACTATATTGTGTAAGTGATCACTTAAGGAAGAGTTATGATTCGCGCAGCTTGTTGGCTTATATGCCTGGCATTCTCAAACTTGGTCAGTGCGACGAGTAACCTTGACGTTTTCAATGTCCGGGTAGATGGTGTCGATTATTTCGGATACATTGAACCAGACAGAAATGTCGGTGGAAATACAGCAACCTCAGTCATCTATATGATGCCGGATATCCACTTCACAGGTGTAGCCGCACGAAACAACCTTGGCCGTAAGATCACTCTCGATGAACTAGATACAACCACGGGAAAAGTTGGTGCCCGCGTTGATTTTGAATTGAGGAGCAAGGTGCCGCCCCCTACCATTAAGCAAAAACTCTTGCTTGAGCTTCATCCGGAAGACAAGCGAGAAGTTATTGTATTCACGAACCCTTTTATTAATCAACAACTTTCCCCCGAGCAGAGAGAGGCTCAACAGCGGCAGGCCAGTGATTTAGAAGCTAGATCCTTAGGCGATCAAATTGGTGCGAACATCCGTCGCCTGGAACAGTACCGGTTTATGTCTGTGATGCCCAGAGATTTAAAGCTGGAGTTGTTCATTGAAGATGTCCTCTATGCAAGCAAACAGTACGGCAATAATGTTGTCAGCACTGGCAGCACTTTCTCTTTGTCTGTGCCAAGAACTGAGGATTACTTTGTTCCCGCTATGATGCTTCAGAAAGAATTTTCACTCAGAGCCACGTTTAAGATGAAGCTCTCCAAGTTTCAGATGTCAAAAGCATTTTTCTTCGATAAAAATTATGCCAACTACTTTGTCGATGCCTTTAAGGAAGAAGTTACGAGGGCATCATCTACCAGCTCAGGTATTTTATTCTGGAAGTCGAAGAGCTCTTCATTGAACCGGTACGCCAAAGACATGCTTTACTCCAGTCAAAACAGCGGAGGAACATCTCTGTCTGAAAGTGTCCTTATCGATGTGCAAGATGAGAGTATGATTAATCGGGTTGATGCTTTCTTGTTCCCCGAATTGTCGAAGAAAGACGTTATCTTTAATCATATGAAATCTGCGCAGTTAGCCATACAGAACGGCAATGAAGATTTAGCTGAGGTGCATAAAGCCTACGCAGAGTTGCTGAAAGGACAAGTTGCCAGTAGCAAAGTGGCCGACGCAGAAGTCGATGCGATGGCGGCATTGGCCGCGTTGTCACAGGAAAATATTGCTGCGTTCCTGGCCAATGGTTTTGCGATGAACGCGAGTCGAACATCGGGCAGGTTGACCTATAGGAAGATAAACAACCTGAACGCTTCTCATGAGGACGTTAAAAGACTGAACCAGCTAGTGATCAATACGGTTTGGGTAACGCATGTTATTGAAAAAAGAGCTAACAGTCGTGACGATACACCTAAAGCTACACCTATGAATGTGATCCCAACACGGGACGGAGCTGGCTTTACCAGTGATAGCCCGACTGACAATATCATTTTGAATGGCTTCGATTTCAGTAACCCACAGCTTCGAAACGCCAGCGCAACTAGCATGGCGTACAAATGCTGGCTTGCTCCGTTAAATACCGATGTAAATCTGCTGGCCAATAATAAGGTTGTGTATTCTCAATCCGGTAAATGGGCCGGTAACTGGTCCCAGTCTTTTGAAAGAGACAACTGTCTATATCATTTAACCGTGAGTGGCTACACCTATTGCGTTCACGGGGATTTGTCGATCGACAATAATCAAGGTCATGGCAGCTGTATGGATTGTTCGAAACAAAAATGTTTCTAGCGCATTCCTGAAGCCCTGTTAATTATGCTTAGCGGCCCTTCTTCGAGCGTGGAAACTCAGCCAGACTAAAGCGATAAAGTCTCTGTTTGGTGTTGGCTTATTTCTTTATCGCTTTGTTATCGCTACTGGGAGTTTGACGGGACACCTTGATTGCTTTGTTACCTGCGCGGATTCAAGAGATTAAGCTTGATAATGGTATCGGCAAGAAATGATGGTGATGTGGGTATCGTCAGTAGCGTAAACAAGACGATTAGATTCGTCTATACGCCTTGACCAAAAGCCTGATAAATTTTCTTTCAAGGCTTCAGGTTTACCAATCCCTTCAAAAGGTGAGCGCTTTGTATCGGCAATTAATTTGTTAATGCGCTTGAGCGTTTTCTTATCCTGGTTCTGCCAGTATAAGTAATCATCCCAAGCGGCATCAGTCCAAGCCAACATTCTACTCATCGATGATATCTCGTTCAGTTACCTTACCCGCTTTATACTGTTCAATTGATTTGTTTAAGTGAGCAGCATTGGCTGGCGATTTAAGTAGATGAACGGTCTCCATAAGGCTGTTGTAGTAATCCATTGACATTACAACCGCATCTTCAGAATCTCGACGAGTGATAACAGTACAATCTGCATCATTAACGACGCCATCTAGCACAGATTTCAGACCATTCCGTGCCTCAGTAAAAGAAACAATACGCATAATTAACCTCAGCTTAAGTTGTACACGTTATTGCACAAGTTTAACCCAATAGTTAGACTTGTACAAGAAGTTGAACAGGTGTGAATGCCATAAGCGCCGAACAATCTACTGATCTGATGAAAACGGTGACACACAATGAATTGTGCCCCCAACATTGAACCGAGTGTATCGGGTAACCTTGATTGCCTTGCTATGCCTACGTGCAGCTTATTTCATCGGTACTTTTAGGAGCATCAATACACTATCCTCTGAGTCAACAGCACCCCACTCCGCCCGTATTTGTTCCGGTGTCGATGGGACTTGAACAAATCCTACTTTCTCGTAGGCTCTTATGGCCCTTGGGTTTTGAGCTGATGGCTGCATCATAAAGTTCGAACTTCAAATCTAGCTGTCAGATACGAACAAAGCGTAATGATGGCATCAGGTCCCAAACCTTTCCCACAGTAAGCTTCACAGCTCATCCATATATCAAGCTCAACCCGATTCTTTGAATCGATTTCGTTGTATGCAACCGTACCGATCGGGGAGTTCTCATACAGAATAACAAACATGCGCCCGAGTTCGGTAGATAGGCCAGTGAAGTAGTGTTCCTTCCAGTCGTCACAGAAATCCTTAAGGGTCTTGGTTTCACCGTCAGGTGGATAGATAAACGAAGCAATATCTGACTCATGCCCCCATTCAAATATTGTACGACGGTCTTCAACTGTAGCTGGACGCAATATCGTTTTCTTGCCTTTAATTACGTTCATGAACAATTTACTCCCCACAGGTATAACGCCTGCAATAAGGTGCCCCACTGAACCAGCAAAGCGTAGCGAACTTCATACCAAAACCGCTGAGTGTAACGCGTCACCTTGATGTTTTTGTTATGTTGTCGAACCCTCTTCGAAAGGGTCAACTCCTTTTAATTTGCACCAATGCTGAAGGGTTAGCAGCACCTCCTCCACGGGATAAACATTGTAGCCAAGGCATCGCATATAAAAGTCTAGTCCTTGATAAGTTGGAATAAAGTCAACTTTTGGAACGCCATCCTTTGTTAAAACACTAACTTCATTGAAAACCCCCATTGCGACTAACGAGTCTAATTGAGGCTTAAACCGCGAGATAGCAATGTGATGATTCTTATCATTTTCCAATATGCTTTGGTGTGTTTGCGATTGAATTGGCATAAACTCTGATAAATCAACAGGGTATAAATTAAGCAGATCAGGAACTGAATATAATAGAGGGACTTGTGGTAGAAACATTACATCACTTTGGTAGTGAACCTGCATCCTGCACACTACAACATCTAGGATCACCATAAACAGTATCGTAGGGTGAAGATTACATATGAATAATCATTAAACAAAGAAAACACCCAAGGTCTCACAAAAACATACCCATAGAGTTTGCCATTTCGAAATAACGTTTATTATTGAGCTACAACTTTAGCAATTTAGTATCAACACAGCATTCTAAGCAAGGAAGAAACTACAATGCTTACAAGAGTACTTATTTTATTTTCATCTCTCTCAATAGTTGTGCCACTTGCGCATGCAGAGCAAACCACAACATTCAGATTAAATTGTAATGAGAGCCGAAACTTCGATTTAAAGCCAAATCCAAACGTCAATTATCAAGTCGCAATCTCAGGCACACTAGGCAAGGATGATGGCAAACTCAGCTTTATGGCAAGAAATGGTGGTTTTAATGCAAAAAATGTTTCAATAGTAGCCATTAAGAAAGATACCTATTGGACAACAATCCAAGCTCGGATCGAAAATACTTACATCGGTATTAGCTACAACCCGTCAAGTCAGATATCGAAAATAGATACAGCGACCTTTGAATTTGAAAAAGACACTCCTTTCCTCGTAGGTACCGACTTCAGCATGTATAAAAATTGCAGCGCATCAGGTTTATAGCCCCGTTCGAAGGCATTCAGAATCTAGAATACAAAAGATTGAACCTAACCATCAGGCTGATTGAGACATTGTGAAATT
>NZ_JAKRFQ010000403.1 GCF_022347985.1 Photobacterium sp. OFAV2-7 | reverse complement strand
CTACCTTGATGCTCTGAAATGGTCGATGCTGCCCACTTTGGTTTTGCTGGTATTGCGTAGTCTGGTAAGTGCCTTTGGCGATACGCGGTCGGTGATGATTATGTCGGTGGCAACCGTTGTGCTTAATGTGCCGCTCAGTTACTTGTTTGCCTTCCACTGGGAAATGGGACTGGCTGGTTTGGGTTACGGCACCTCGTTGGCTGCCTTTATCATCATGCTGGGGTACAGCTACTGGGTGTTCAGTCATTCTAAGTACAGCAACTATAACCCGTTGCACAAGCTGCATGAATACCGCCTTGGTACTATGGTACCGCTGCTTGGAATTGGTGTGCCGATCATGATCGCGACTATGCTTGAGCATGCTTTATTCTCGGGAGCTGCTTTACTGGCAGGTACATTGGGGGCTGTCTCTCTGGCTATACACCAAATTGCGATGCAATGCCTGAATCTGTCATGGAACATTGCGTTTGGTCTTTCTCAGGCAGCGTCGATTCTGGTTAGTCAGCATGTCGGCAGCAAGGAGCCGTCGCTGGTTCGTCGTTACGCGTTGCTGGGTTTGTTTACGGTAACGGCAACCAGTGCAGTGATTGGCGTGCTGGTTAGCGTGTGGCCGGAATTCCTGACTCAGGTATTTAGCGTTGAAGGTGACGAGTTGGCGACAGAGCTGGTTGCGGCATTACCAAGCGTGATGATCATGGTTGCCCTGTGTTTTATCGTCGACGCCTGGCAGTTGGCCGCAATCAGTATTTTGCGCGGCATGAAAGTGGTGATTGGTCCGACGATTTCAACGGTCATTGGCTACTGGTTCATTGGTTTGCCAGCGGCGTGGTTGTTAATGAAGCAGATGGGGCTGGAAGGTGTGTGGGCCGGTTTGGGGATTGGACTGGCAGCAACAGGTATTATGCTGGTGATACTTCTGTTCAGGCATTTAACTCACTTCGAACGTCTGGTCAGGAAAGAGCAGCAGGCACAAGGCATTGTCGAAAAAGAAAACGGCGAGGCCGTTGCTTCCGGACAGTCGGCGTTACTGACTTAATTTCACGATAAGCAGTTATGAGCAATCAAGAAAAAGCCGGAATCATTTCCGGCTTTCTTTTGCGTGAAGCATATCGGCGCGAGGTACAGAGATAGCTATTGGGGCTTAGCGCATCCGAAATACATCGGTTTGCTTGTCGTTTTGTACTTCAGCAAAGCTTCGCACGAAAGGGCCTTGTTGGCGTATTTGCGGTGGCAGGCTGTCAATGACTCGTTTGGCCTCACCCTTAGTGGCAAAGTCACCGTATATCACGGCGTACCAGCGATTGCCCAAACTGTGCTTCCAGTTTACCCATATAGGATCCTGGCCTTTGATCTCGCGAATATAGTTTCGGATATCACGCTCTTCACTGAGAGCCAGTACCTGAATAGTAAAACGGTTAGGATCCAGGTGACCATAAGCCTCCTGCGTAGTCATTGCCCCGACACACTGACTTTCAGTGTGTGTCGTCTGTGTGGTCGAACAGCCCGCAATAAATAGTAGCGCCACTAACGCAATAATCTTATGCATCCAATGTCTCCTATAGCTTTCATATTCATTAGATATCTTTTCTAGGCGGCAAGTTTATCAAGAAGGTAAATAATTGACGCATAAAACTAAACCTTGCGGTTTGTTTGCTGCTTTTTGCGTCATCTCGAGTATGAAAACTCATCAATTTCCGGCACTTGCCTAAATACTGTGCATCCATCCAGAAAATACACAGCGTAATAGTGACTATTCTATCCAGTCTCGATTAAACTGTATATACATACAGTATTGTTGGAGAGTGAAATATGACGGTCTTACCTGTTTTTTTAGAGTCGGTGAAATGCGGATTTCCGTCTCCGGCAGACGGACATCAGGAAGATCTGGATTTGGATGATTATCTGATCCGTAATCCTAATGCGACCTTCTTTCTTCGTGCTTCCGGTGACTCCATGGTGGGTGCCGGTATCTATGATGGTGATTTGCTGGTAGTCGATCGGGCTGAGACTGTTGTCCCCGGACGGATTGTGATTGCACGTATTTATGATGAATTCACTTGTAAGCGTGTCGTACGCCGTGACAATAACTGGTGGCTAAAGGCGGAAAATGCCAACTATAAGCCATTTCCCATGCCGGAGGACTCTGAGATCTTTGGCGTTGTTACCCGCAATATCCATAACTTGATGGATTAACAACGATGGCCAAAGATTTTGAGGGCTACCAGAATCAGGTATGGGCACTGGTTGATGCAAAAAGCTTCTATAGCAGCTGTGAGCAACTCTTTGATCCGGCGCTAGCTAATAAACCGGTTGTCGTGTTATCGAACAATGACGGCTGCTGTGTTGCCTTGTCCGCGCAGGCGAAGGCGCTGGGTATCAAGCGGGGCGCGCCCTGGTTCAAAGTGGAGCGAGAGGCTCGAAAGCTGGGCGTTCAGGTCAGAAGCTCGAATTATACCTTGTATGCAGATATGAGCCGCCGCTTTATCGAGGAGCTCTATCAGTTTTCTCCCCATGTTGAGCAGTACTCGATTGATGAAGCCTTTGTTTGCCTGGACGGTCTGGAACACCATGGCCTGACCGGCTATGGAAAAAAGTTGCGGGATGCCATCAAGAAAAATATTGGTTTGCCGGTACGTGTCGGTATCGGGGCCACCCCAACATTGGCTAAGTTAGGCAACGAGGCCGCCAAGCAATATGAAGATCGTGTACAGGGTGTGATTGAGATTGATAACGACTATAAGCGCCGTTGGTTGCTGGAGCGAACCGATATTCAGTCTGTCTGGGGGATTGGCGCCAAAACAGCAACAAGGTTGCGCACTACGGGGATTGGTAATGCGCTGCAGTTGGCAGAGAAAAATTCAGCCGATATGCGTCGGTTATGGAATGTTGGTTTGGCCCGCACAGTACTTGAATTGCAGGGGGTAGCCTGCATTGCTCCCGGTGACATTGATGAAAAAAGAAAGCAGATATTATCCAGCCGAAGCTTTGGTGTCGGTATTAGCAAGCTCGATGAGCTGAAAGCGGCTTTGGCTTTTCACTGCCAGCGAGCAGGAGAGAAGTTACGACAACAAGGGAGTCAGGCAAATGTTGTCAGTGTTTTCTTGCGGACAAACCGTTATAAGAATCTTCCTCAGTACAATAAGACCTGTGTTCGTACGCTGACCTGTCCGAGCCAGGATTCCTATAAGTTTTTAGCATCGGCCTTAGAGCAGCTGGATTGTGTTTACAAGCCGGGATTTGAATACCAGAAGATAGGGGTGATCCTGGACGAGCTGACAGATGCCCAAAATGATAACTTTCAACTCGATATGTTTGATACCAGCGCACTGGAAGAAATGAAACGGCGGGACTTGATGGTAATTACGGATAGGTTGAATGCCCGATTTAAGAACGGTATCAAGCCAGCTTCGGTGATTGGTTCAACCAATTGGCATATGCGCCAGGCTTTCCGGTCGAATCGCTGGACCACAAGGTTGAATGAGCTACAAGTTGCCAAGTGCTAAGGTAGAATGCTTTTATGGTAATGAAAAAAATGGCTTCCGAAGAAGCCATTGAACTTACTAATAAATGACGACTAGTATTCCCAGTGCTCGATACTATGAGCGCCAGAGAATTGGTTAGCGAAGTAATCTTCGCACGTGCCCTCACGCCATACATCGGCGGTTGCGCAGTGGAGGCCGCCTCCGAAGGCATAAGCATCACGTAGGTCTACTGGAATAACTTCAAAGCCAAGCTTATCAAATTGTTCCATTTGTCCTGTTTCGGATGCCTCGACACAAACTGTCTTATGGTCAAGGATCAAGGTGTTCATCGATAGCCAAGTGCTTGAGTAGCAAAGTGGCGGTGGATTATCCCATGCAGGGTTGACGGCCTCGACGATTTCCCAGTCATTTTTCTCAAAGATTTCACGCTGGCCTTTAAATAGCGGGCGATGCGGATTGAGCAGCATCAAGCCAGGGCGAAGCGGACAGAAGGTCGCATCAATGTGAATCGGGTGGTTGTCTTCAAAGCTCAAGGTGTGAACACGATAGCCTTGTGGCTCATATTTACGCTTGATCCAGCGAATACCGGCGAGGTTAGTGGTAAGGCCATGTTGAACAAAGATATCTTTACCCAGGCGCATAACATCTGCGGCATCAAAAAGAATATCGGTTTCTTTTGTGCTGTATTCTTTGCGTAGCGAACGTGCCAAGGTCTCTTCGTCAGTCAAGTGTTCATAGGCTGCAACATAATCCATTCGGAAGCTGTCATCAGATAAGCGCGGACGCGGTGCTTGTTCGATCAGGCACTCTGGATCGGACTCGAAGTATTCGCGAAGCAAATCGACATAAGCTAAATATTCAAAGTAACGGCTACGGAAGCTCATTGGGGCCATAAGGATACTTTTACCCATGGTCAGCAAGCAATCTCGTGGTGGCATAACACCAAACCCGGAACTGATTGTGAAGTCAGGTGTGGTAATACGTTGGTGCCAATCGACGGCTCCCG
>NZ_JAKRFQ010000402.1 GCF_022347985.1 Photobacterium sp. OFAV2-7 | reverse complement strand
AAATCTAGGCATGATGACACTGCAAGTAGCCAAGCAAGGGAGAAAGCTGGGCATCCCAGCTATAATGCTGCTCTATCCACTCCCTTGATGCTTTGGCTTCCGACTGCTCAGCCTGTAGTTTGTCGATCACCCAGTGGGCAATATCATTGACACTCTCGGACACAGCCACATGGCTCGGCGGGTAGTTCTCCAGCCCTTCGATTCCCTGCGGAGAGGCAATCACCGGACATGACATTGCCATCGCTTCCAGAATTTTATTTTGCACGCCACGGGCAATGCGCATTGGGGCAACGGCGGCTTTGGCATGTTGCAGATAGGGACGCACATCGGCGACTCGCCCCGTCACTGTGATCCCCGGGATATCAGCCAGCGCCCTGACCCCGGGAGTCGGTGAGCTGCCGACAATGTAGAACTTAGCGTCCGGCACCTCGGTCAGCACTTTAGACCACACCTTATTGGCAAACCAGACAACGGCATCCTCATTAGCCCAGTAGTCCATCGCACCGGTAAACACCACATAGTTCTCTTTTTCCAGGCAATAGTTTTCCTCTGCTGGAAAGGCGGAACCGGGTGAAAAGAACTTGCTGTCCAGGCCATTTTCAAGGGTTTTGATCCGCTCCCGGAACGGCGTATCAGCAATACAGCGAAATGCCTCCGTCTCAGCCTTGGTCACAAAGCAGCTGACATCAAACATCGAAGCCACTTTCTTTTCATACTGCCCAAGCACCCGGTGCTCGCGTTGGTAGATCGCGCGCATAATGCCTTGTTTTTTCTCGGCATACTGACGCCATTTGTCAGAGTCGATATCGACAAAATGCATCACGGTATAAGGGGTATGAGGACTGGCAACCAGATACTGGGCCATACAGCCGGAGACCACCAGAGCCTTGTTGATCTGATGGCCTTCAATGGTGGTATCGACCCACTGTTGCATGGCTTTTCTGGAGTAATAGGGCAAGGTGATTGGCTGGCCCGTAAACAACGCGGTCACTCCCTTGAGTTTGCAATAAGCCGGGGAGATCTGGACAAACAAACTCTCCTTGCAGTATTGCTCAACCTTGGCTCGGTACTGAAGATCAAACGGATCATCAATAAAACAACCAAGATAGACATCAAAATGCCTGCTTAAGAATTTAAGGATATGGTAGTTGGCTATCTTATCTCCCTTATTGGGGGGATAGGGAATACGGTGGCACAGATACAATAACGGCTCTTTCATACGGCTACCCCAAATATTTCGACAGCATCGGGCCAATTAATCGGCTCAGCGGAAGAGGGAGTTTTTTCCAGGCTTTAATGAAATACCTGTACTTAGGGTTGTTCGGTGACAAATTCGGCAAAGACTTAGCTTTAACCAACGCGACTTTGTAGTTGAGCGGATGCACTTCCATCCCCCAATGCTTTTTATTATGGTAGGCACCTGAGTCATTCTTGCTTCTGCCGTAGTCAAACAGCGTCGCGCCACGCTGTCTGGCCACATGCATCAGCTGATAAATCATATAATCGCTGCCGTTCAGCGCCTTGGATTCATAATTACCACCCCCGTAATAGGGCATGGCTTGATCCTTATAGTAGAAACTCATCATGGTCGTGATTGGCTGCTGCTCTTGGTTGTGCACCAGCATGGTCTCGCAGCGTTCAGGAAAAGTTTGTTTCAACTTCTCAAAGAGCTTGTAGGTGAATACCGGCGTTCCCAGGTTTCTGACACTTTCGGCATAGACGTCGTAGCAAGACTCAAGGTTGTCTGAGGTATCCCAACTGAGGTTGTTTCTCAGTGAATGGCGTACCACGTTGCGCCGTTTTTTCTTGATGGCACCGATGATATCGTCGGGCTTTTCGGGTAACGCCAAAGAGAACCGGGAGTGATGGCAGTGCTTCACCCAAGGGGCGTCAGACTCGACATCATGCTTGTCCCGCAATTCGACATAGTCAACGTTGAGCTCGCACCCCAACTCAAAGGCAGCAGCCTCCAGCTTTTTGCGTATATGAGAGCTATCCGCCAGCGCACCGCCGTACACGCAGAAAGGAGTCGATACCAAAGTATGGCCAAACAGCCAGCTTTTTTGCTCAAAAAGTGGCAACACACCAACAAGGCGATCATCACTTTCTGCCAGCATGTAGTGATGCTTGTGGCCAAAGACAGAATCAATCACATCCAGCCAGCCCGATAAATGAAAAAAGCTGCCTTCCGGATGGTTGTCTACATAACTATCCCAGTGTGGGTAGTCGTTCTTTGATAATTTCCTGATTGCTAATTGCTGCATCGGACTCAAATCCATTTAAGAGATAAACGTTGCGCATCGTGCTCCAGCGATAGTCACTCAATAATCGGTGGAGCTTGGCTTCCATGCTGTTCAGGTTCAGGTAATGACGAAACCGTGATTTTGCGGGTATCCCCATGATCCGGGGCTGGCGTGGATCAATTTCCCACGGGAGAAAATAAAAACTGTAGGGCTGATTGGTTTCGGCAAGGAAGGCATTAATCAGTTGCCTGCTTAGCCAATAGGGGTACAGCCGAAAAAAACCACCGCCTCCGATAGGAATGTTTCTTCCCAGCTTGTTGAAAGTCGGGATCGGCACCTCGATAACCCCTTCCTCGCGAACATGCTTAAACCGGGGCCAGTCTGGCGTGCCATAGAGATCATGCTTAACCGGGTATGTGCTGCTGGAATAGACAAACCCTAAAGAGTGCAGGACTTCGAATGCCCACGGGTTACTGGTATCAATCGAAAAGCTAGGAGCCCGGTACCCCAATACAGGCTGGCCGCTAATATCCTCAAGCAGGTGTTTGCTACTGGCGATATCGTTGTAAAACACTTGCCGGGACTGGCTATTGGCCGGCTGATGAAAATAACCGTGGCTGGCCACCTCGTGCCCTTCACGAACTATAGCCCTGACAAGCGCCGGACACTTTTTGGCCACCCATCCCAGAACAAAGAAAGTCGCTTTGACACCGTGTTTATTAAGCATTTTCAGAATACGCCGGGTATTGGTCTCGACCCGTAACGGGTAGCGGCTTTCCCAATGCGCTGGCTTGATCACCGACGAAAACGCAGCCACATGAAAGTAATCTTCGACATCAATCGTCATGGCATTCACAACTTGGTGTATACCTGCAGGCTTAGCACCAACGGACTTTGCCCCTTCAATATCAGCCATAACTACCTTCCTTTTCCGAACAGAATGATTTCCGATGTTCTAATCAAAATCAGAACATCAAGCATGAAACTCCGGTGCTTGATGTAGTAAAGATCAAACTTCAGTTTTTCGATGGCATCATCAAGGCTATCGCCATAGGGGTATTTCAGCTGTGCCCAGCCTGTGAGTCCCGGCTTCACATCATGGCGCTGACTGTAATAGGGGATGCTTCCATCAAATTGCTGACAAAATTCAGGTCGCTCGGGCCTTGGACCGACAAAGCTCATATCTCCTTTCATCACGTTATATAGCTGCGGTAGCTCATCAATACGGTATTTTCGAAGAAAAGCACCCACCTTGGTAATTCGCTTATCGGATTTAAACGACATTTGTGCGCCATTTTCTTCGGCATTCACTTTCATGCTGCGAAATTTATAGATAGAAAACACTTTCCCCTGTCTTCCCACCCGTTTCTGGGAATAAAGCACTGGCGAAAACACTCCGTCCTCAAGTTTAATAAACAGCGTAGCAATAATAATCAACGGCCAGGTTAGCAGCAGGACAAATGAAGAAATAATACAGTTAAACATCCAGCCACCGAGCCTTTCTACTATATTACCCGAGGGCTTAACATTATAAATCACCCACGATGGGTTGATATGGCTAACTGCTATCTGTCCTGTTTCACGCTCAATAAAGTCAATAATATCAGTGATTAGTACGCCTTTGAGCTTACAATTAAACAACACATCAGTTGGAAGGTTACCGCGCCTTTCATCAGCACCAATAATAATTTCATCAATATTATTATCAGTAATATAATCATCCAGCGATGTCATTAATTCGACTCTCGGGAGTGTTGATGTTATATCACGACTGTCGCCATTTACGGGAATATAACCAACCAGGTCGAAATTCACCCGATCGGCCCGCCTTTTCATGCAGGAGTTAATCAAACTGGCTCTTTCTCCGGCCCCGAGCACAACCACTCGTCTGCGATTAATGTTGGTGTAATCTGTTGAACGAGCAATGTAGCGGCTCATTAACAACCCAACGGCAGCAAGAAGATATAATAACTCACAAACTAAAAGTGGAAATGAAGAAACAGGTATAAAGAGGTATATAAAGGAAGACATGATATAAGCCAGGCCTATTGCCACCATGATCCTTATAGCAATACCTTTATTCGTTGCCCTTAATTTTTCGTTATATAAGCCTACGGCCAACGTGGCTAATTGTAATGTGCATGAAAACAGAAACAGCTGAACAAAATACAGTGATTCGCCAATATTGGGCAGACTAACAGAGTAATACTCTTCAGTGAGGCTTAAACCTAACGCAAACACAATAAAAGCAACAATAAA
>NZ_JAKRFQ010000401.1 GCF_022347985.1 Photobacterium sp. OFAV2-7 | reverse complement strand
ACGTTTAACCGGAATTAATGTAGCCGTTATAATCACAACCGCGATCAGACTAGGTATAAGAATAAAGATCAGTGACATTGTGGACGGCGTGCCAACAAACAAATACAGCACCTGATAACAAATAAACAGGGCCAAGCCTAACCCTAACGTGACACCGATAAGCAGTTGAATGAAGCTTTTTCGGATAAAAAACATGATAACCTGCGCTTCACTCGCTCCCAATGCACGCCGAATACCTATTTCCCTAACCCGTTGGGAAATGCTATTTGCCATCACACCATAAATACCCGTTGCAGCCAGTAACAAAGCGACAGCGCCTAAAATCACAAATAACCTGGCACCAAAAGCCATTCCGGTAATTTGCTTATCGAGCAATCTTTCATATTGCATGATCATTGCCAGGGAAACATTCGCATCGAGCTCGTGTATTATTCCGTCAATATTATTAAGCAGTTCCCGGCTGTTGCCAGCATAGTCAATCAATGCGTAATTAAACAGGGTAGAAAATTGTGAATTAGGGACATAAATGGAGCCGAGCTGCGAACTTGGCAAATACGGGAACCCATAATCTATATGCGAAATCACACCAATTACTGTTGCTACATAATCACCGGCAATGTCCATTAGATGGATTTGTTTACCGAGAGGAGATTGGTTTGGCCACAGCTGTGTTGCCAATGAATCACTGATCACCGTTACGCGCTGGTTATCTTGTGTATCCCGGTGATCAAACAACCTTCCATACAATGGCTGGATGCCAAATGACTCGAAGAAGGAATGATTAGTACTCACGGTATTTGCCAGCACCTTTTCTAACTCGTACCGGGTATCCATGGCCTTGATTGTAGTCGGCCACGAGAAAATACCGGGCGCCGACGAGCCCAGCGCGATATTCTTCACTTGCGGCAACGCCTTTATTTCTTTCTCGACACTGCCAAGGAAGCGGTAGCGCTTGCCAGGATCCGCGTAACCTTCCCACGGCATATAGATGTTGAAGCTCAGCATCTTGTTCTGATCTAAGCGGGCACTGGCTTCAGACGCATTCTTGCTGTAGCTGCTCAACATCGAGGCAACAATCAATATAAACACCGACAAGATAACCTCAATACTCACCAATATCCGGCTAAATCGCCCGGTATAATGGTTGGTCGCACCTCGGGAGCCATCACGCAGAATTTGATTGAAATCGTGGCTGGTTGCTTTCCATGCTGGCAAGAAACCCGAAATAAAAATGGTCAAGAGCACGACCACCACAGTAGCTACGATGGTGTCGTTATCGAGTTTGAAATCCCACCAGTAGACGGGTTTAGTAAAGCTGGCATTCGCCATAATTGAGGTAGTCAGATCCAACGCCCAGGCCGCAATAAAGAGAGCAAAAATAGCGCTGATAACGCAGATGATAATGCTTTCCCACAACATTTGGCCGATTAGCTTGAACCGCGGCGCCCCGAGTGCCATCCGGGTTGCAATTTCTTTGGCTCTTTCTGCCGATTTCGACAGCAGCATACTGCCGACATTGATACTCGCAAGGAGCAATACCAACGCGCTGACACCAAGCAAGGCCCATACCGTCGGCATCATCTGTGGCGTGATCATCTGCACCTGAAAAGTATCGACATATGCGCTGGTGCCATGATTGGTTTCCGGATATTTTGCCGCCAGTAACGCCATGATACGCTGCACATCCTGATTGGCCGCCTCTATTGACACACCCTCTTTCAGGCGGGCAACCCCGGCTAACGTAAAGCCGCTATCACGCTTGATATATTTAATACTAACTGGCAACCAGAGATCGGCCGTTCCCGGAAACTCATAGCCCTCTGGCATCACACCAACAACTTTCTTTCGATGCCCGTCGACATACAGCACTTCCCCGATGACATCCGCCCGCCTGGCAAAGCGTTCCTGCCACATGGTATAGCTGATAACCGCAACCTGCTCAGCTCCTTCCTGCACATCCTGCTTGTTAAACCCCCGGCCGAGCAACGGCTTCACTCCGGTAAACGAAAAGCTATCGGCCTCTATAGCGATAACATGATTTCGCCGGGCCTTTGCCCCCACATCCACATTGGCCAGGAAGTAGGCATACAACACAAAATCTTCGAACGCATTGTTTTGTCTCTTGATTTCCAAGGCATCAGCTTCCGGGATCCGCCCGCCTAGATGCCGCATCCCATTTTGCAGCCTGTCTACCACCACTACATTGTCACTGTTTGGAAAAGGCAGCGCCTTCAAGGCCAGTGTGTTGATGAACGAATACATATACAGGCTAAGCGCCAACCCGGCAGTCATGACCAGCAGGGTGAACACAGAAAATGCCGGTGCTTTCATCAACAACCGCAACGCATACTTAAAATCAGTCCACATTTTCTACGGCTCCTACGCAACTTTCTCTGGTTGCTGATCTTTGATATCAACCAGCTTTCCGTCGAACAGCTCGATCACCCGATCGGCTAACAGTGCGCTGGCCGGATCATGCGTTACCATACAAATCGTCGCCCCGTCACGGTGTAGCGCCTGCAGCAGCTCCATCACAATCGCTGCATTTTTCGAGTCCAGGTTACCGGTTGGCTCATCGGCAAACACAATCGATGGCGAGGCGACGATGGCACGGGCAACAGCCACCCGCTGCTGTTGGCCACCAGAAAGCTGGCCGGGAAAATGCTGTGAGCGATGGGCCATATCAACCTTAAGCAAGGCATCGTCAACTTTTTTCTTAATCTCGCCACGCTTGATATCACGACGATAGGTAAGCGGTAAGGCAACGTTTTCCTCAACAGTTAAATCGCTGATCAAATTGAATGACTGAAATATAAAACCCATCTCCTGATTTCGAATAACGGCACGCTGGGCAGGTGATACTTGGGATATATCTTTCTCTCTCAATAAATATTGCCCCTCCGTATTGCTATCAAGCAAACCGAGAATAGAGAGCAATGTCGATTTGCCACAACCAGAAGGTCCGATAATTGCCACGAACTCCCCGACATTAATGCTGAGGCTAATATCTGATATTGCATGGGTTTCTAGCTCCTCGGTATAAAACACCTTGGTCACGTTATTAAGTTCAATAAGAACATTATTTCCCTTCATTTCTGTCCCTTAATAAATATTAATTTCCGTATAGCTTTGCCAAGGTGTGGAGTCTGACAAAATAACCTGATCACCGGGGTTTAACCCTTCTTTAATTTGGATTTGTGAGAGGGAGCCTGTTCCGAAATAAACATCATGACGAAATGCGCTTTTTCCGTCCTCACTGAGCTTATAGACATTGTTCAATTGATCTGCCTTGGCATAAGTCGGGCGCCTTACAAATAGCGCCTGATCAACTTGTTCGATGGCAATCTTTGCATCGACAGACAAATCGGGCCGGGCATCGGCAGGAAGAGGTTGGGTGAACATTACATCAACTTTGACGATACCGTCATTCACCGACGGGGCAATCCGGCTGACCTTTCCCGTGATTAAATTGTTGCGGGTATCGACAGTCACAGCCTGATCCAGGCTTACCTGCCTGACTTGTGTTTCTGCAATATTCACTTGCGCGTAGAGTTGATCTTGCTGACCAATTAACGCCAAATTAGTACCAACGCTAACTCGTTGTCCCAGTTCCACAGGAATATCTTGCACCACACCGTCAATAGACGCCGTAATCGTCAATGCCTCGACATCCTCGACCGCCCGTTGATGCTGCTGATGCATACGCTGATAATTTGCCTTGGCGGCATGTGCCTGCGCTTCGAAATTCTGGCGCATCTTTTCAAGTCGACGAACTTCTATCAGCCACGCCTGCTTTTGCTGGGCAACATCAAGCTTAGATTGCTGGTAATCAATACGGGAAACGGTGCTATTGCCAATAGTTACCAGTTCGGTTTCGGCATCCAGCTTGAGGGCATTCTTGTCGTAGCGCATCTTGGCAGCCAGAATCACAGTTTCCTGATCCAATAGCTTAGATTCAAGCAACACCTTATCCGCCAGGTGTTTGGCCTCCATGGCTTTCATCTCCCAGCCCAATTCTTCAACCCGCTGCGTCAACTGTGGATTGACCATCACAACCAGCGTCTCGCCTTGCTTCACAAACGTACCCGGCTTAACGTGCAGCTGATCAACACGCCCTGCTACACGAGACGCCACCCAACGTTCATGAAGCGGTAACAACACACCAGGGCCGCGCACACTGACATTGAATGAACCATATTGGACTTCACCAATGATCAGACTGTCACGATCAACATTAAAGCCTGCGTATTGCTTGTTTATCTGCCGATAGCCCCAGAGCACCATCGCACAAAGCAGTCCCACAACCGGCAGCAACATCCAACGTTTAAACCGACTTTGCTTCTTTCTTACTCTGTCCATCACCAACCTCCTATGCGCTATAGAGCACAAAGCAGGCCAACATTTAAATTATTGTATTTAAATAGTTTTGTTGTTTTTAGCAGCGATAGGAAGAAAATAAGCGTCCCGCAAATGGGACGAGGGTTTCTCGGTATTGGGACGATTT
>NZ_JAKRFQ010000400.1 GCF_022347985.1 Photobacterium sp. OFAV2-7 | reverse complement strand
CTTTCTCACCTGTCTCACGAACTACAGCAGGAAATTAACCGCTTCAAGCTGTAAGTTGTCGAAAAACCAAGCGTTATCGATTTGAAATAGTTCCAATAATATTACCATTCCCGTGCAAGCGGGAATGCACTTGAGTTCATATCGCAACATCCTGGTCACTTACCGGGTTTACCGCACGAACAAAAAAACCTCTGCCTTTCAGCAGAGGTTTTGTATTTAGGAAGCAGTGTGTTTACTGCCAACGTTGCGAATAGGTTTAGCTACAAGGCTTAACAAGCGCCCATGGACCACCCGCGTCAGGTCGGTTACCACTTGTCCACCACTTCGCCTTATAGACATTACCCTGATAAGTCACTTGGTCGCCACCAGTGTAGACTGCACTCGCATCCCATGCTGCTGGACATGTTGGCGCCTGACCAGGCTCAAAGCTGACTACAAGTACAGATGAGGCACTGACAGCTGTAAAGGTATAGCTATTGGCTACTGATTGAGCAACACCGTCTACTACAATAGATTTCACTTTATATCCACTGTCGGCAATGAAATTAACGGTGAAATCTGTTCCGCCTTTCGCTTGTAATATGCCATTAGCATCAGGAGTCGGGGAAATAACGCCGCCAATACCATTTACAGTTGCACTGATTTCAAACATCACAGAAATATCCGTTGTAACTTCAGAGAAGTTACCGCTAAATCCTGCAAAGTTCGATGCACTCAATGTTTTTACATCAGTATTTTTAAGTACAATTCGTTTCTTATCACCTTTTGCATAAGGTTCGATCAACGTAAGTACCGTGTCTGCCCCTTCCTGTGTCAGCTTAACTGCAGCAAACGGGACTGGCTGATTGCTCGGTACTGTCAAAACAGTTTTCGCTGCATCGAAACTGTTTACAACCAGTTCCATGTTCCAACCCCAGTTAATATGGTTGAGCGGAACAATGAAGCCAAGACGGTCAAATCCACCAGTGACATTGCTAAACATTTCAGCGGTAATATCGGCAAGAGTAAGACCAACTAACTCGTAAGAGGCATATATGCCACCATCTTCTGCTTGTGGACCAATAATGATAGATGTTGAGGTCTCATAAGCCTTGAGGTGTTTAAATCCGATACCGGCACTACCTTCGATTTTATCGACAGCAGGATCAAAGCCCTGTACCACTTGCTTACCTGTATTCCATGCCAGAACATAGGTATCTGACTTCGTGAGAACAGCAGCTGGATTTGCACTAACTGCAGCAGCAGATACACCTTTCAGCACAACACTCTGTCCGGCAAATTGCAGCTCGGTATCACCGGTCATGTCTGAAATGGTCAGAGACGCCAGCGGATCAGAAGCCTGCCAGCCTCGAAGTACAATCAGATCATCACCAACGGTGAAATCACTAATCGTGGTAACAGAGCCTTTTTCCTCATTAAGTAGAATTTGGTCTTTACCGCCACCGGTGATCACTGTGTCGCTGCCCCACCCGGCTGTCATCACTTCATCATAAGTAGAGCCATGGGTTATGCTATTTCCAGGGACATCGAACAATGTATCGTAAGCACCGAACTTATGTACGTACTTTGTGATACAAGTATTTGTTTCATCACAAGTTATTTTATCTTTAAGCAGCAGGGCTGCAGTTCCCCATGCTCCACGCAAATGGGCAGCAGCTAGGAGTCCTGACATTGTCGATTGGATTTGGATTGGCTGACCGTTTTCATCTTTACCTGGCCAGCTTTTTGCCAGCGCCTGCTCCCATGTCATGTTGCCATCAGCTAGCAGCTTACTCATTACCTTGTAGTTGAAATGCATCGCATCACGTATAACCAGCTCTTGTTTTTCCGGTATGAGCAAATCTTCGAACGAGTTCACGCCGTTTTTGCCAACAAAGGTTCCTTCCCACTGATTGGTGTCAGTAACATAGACTTTATTACCGCCAGATCCTTCGATTTCAGCCAGAGCTTCCGTTTTACAGCCGATCCAGGTGGAGTCAGGAACGAACATGTAGAAACTGTCATAGTTTTTACCTTCGATAGTGACTTCTTTCGGACTATAGTAACCCGCATCGATCAGCAAGGCTTCACCGAGTTGATACCCGACAAATCCCCATGCGTTCATTGAGTTAAATTGCATGGAACGGAACATGGCACTGTCATGAGGAGTCAACGGGTTATAAATGGTATCAATGCCCAGCTTTTTAAAATACTCCCTAACGGTTGTTGGTTCCGAAATCATCGAACCGGTAGCACAATCTCGTACTAATCGCCCTGGTTTTGTAACCTTGGCATACCCATACTCTAAAGCCGATGGGTTGTCTAAATTCGCTAGGTAGAAATCAGCCTTAGCTGGGTTAATCCCTGATTCAAAATCGCGTAGCGAATCAAGAAAAGCCTGCATCCCGCCTTCGGCAGCTAGTACAGGGGATGACAATCCCAAAATGACGGCAGCTGATACTGCTTTAATATGTGTTTTCAATGTTCTATCCTTTTTCCGATTGAATAATACGAGCATGAAGCCCGTGGGTTATTTCCGATAACTATTAGTAAAACTGATCACTCATCTTCACTGAGGCGAAGCCGCTGTGATAAATGGCGAAGCAGGTTAATACATCAAGCCTTGTCGAAACGCAGGAGTACTATCTAATGAGAGAAAGAAACGAGCTCCCACTGATAGGTAGTTCCGCATCAAAAAATGTCGTCGCGCTGGCCCCCACATCGGCAAGAGTACTTCTTGTCCCCAACTCAATACCCTGTGTATGATGGTGATATACCAGCAGGGGCACTTGCTCCCGGGTATGACGGGTATGACCGATGAAGGGATCATTGCCATGATCAGCCATCACGACCAGTACGTCATCGCTCTCCATAAGTGCGATAACCTGTTCTAATCCCTTGTCTGATTTCTCTAGAATTTTCCAGTACTGGCGCGGATCCTGAAGGTGTCCCGATAAATCCGTTTCCTGGACGTTGGCACAGAAAAAGCCCGTTGCATGTTGCTTTAAATCCTGATGCAAGAGCTCGAAGACCTTATCGGTGTCGACCACTGACATATATGACGTTCCGGATTCATTTTGAACGATATCGGCTACTTTTCCGTACAAGTAAGTATGTATACCTGCCTCATGGAGCTTTTGGGGAGCTTGAACAGCTGGATCGACGCCGTAGCCCAAATGGACAACCTGGAACCCATTGTCATATGTTCCGGAAGCAGGCGAGTTAACGCCGATATATTTAGCTTTTCCGTCAGGGCCAGCCTTGATTTCAATGGCATCAAATATCTGCTGCATAGAGTCGACAAATCCACCGAAAGCGATGTTACGACCAACCACATTGGCAGAGCGCACCACCCCCCCAATCTCTTTGACTTGATCGAAACTGATTTGAGAAAAATTGGCCGTCAGGTTGTACACCTGTCCCAAATCAGCTTCTAGGTTGTCGCCTACCACCACACAATCATTCACGACAAGAAGCTGTAAGCCGTGTTTTTCCAACCGTCTAACCTGATAGTTTCTTTGCAACAATGCCTGCTCTATAGCATCAATTGACTGCTGGAATGCCATGACGGCTGGCGGTTTAGGAAGAGTGCCCATGATCTCCTGATGGCCCATGAATGTGTCTCCACCTTCATGGGCAAGCCATGCTCGCCCCCAGTTTGCGACAGAACTGGCTTCCATAACCGATTTAGTTTCACCCACTACATTGAGTAGTCCCAACTTTTCAAGCGTTGGCAGCGTTTTAAGCGGGAAGTGATTGAGTAACTTTTCTGCCGTATTAGCGCCGGAATCCTGAGGGCGAACTACCGGCACATCAGGCATTTCACCAACACCAAAACCATCTAGTACCACCACAATAAATCTAGCCATAAGACACCTCATCACCTAAAGAATTGTAAGTACCCACCAACTCAGGATCTCCCTGCGAAATACCGGCAATCAGTGCAACGTCACTACGGGTAACGAAAACTTGAGTGCGAAATGCCATAACCACCGGCGAACCAATTGCGAATTTCCCTTCGAGCTTTAAGTGGTAATCAATGTTTGAATCGTCATCGTTATTAACAGGCACAACCACCTCCTGCTCAGCTCGGTCATTTTCGCCTTGGCAGACCAATGCCAAAGCTAGATTTCCTCGGCGATAGTAACCACCGCCGTAGCAGTAACTGTGATCCCCATAATGATGTGAAATCTCACTGAGATAGAGCACCGAAACCTTTTCAGGCTGACTCCCATCATGATTGGCTGGCGTGGTTCCTGTCAGGGCATGTCCCGGTTCACCATGCGTGCCCCCGAACTCCGCCAACAAGGGAAGAGTTTCACAGCTTGTTGACGATGGACCATTAACTTGTTCAATGTGGTATCCCAGCTCTTTGGCCTTATCCGTAGATAATTTCAAGGTGTTCAGGTTTACCGTTGGGCGTGTTGTTTGTGATGCTGAATCATATAAGAAGCAAGGAAAATGTGTTAGACCAGTAAGCTTAAGGTTTGGCAGGGCAGTGATCTCTGCCAATACCTGTTCTAATTGCTCAATAGGAAACC
>NZ_JAKRFQ010000040.1 GCF_022347985.1 Photobacterium sp. OFAV2-7 | reverse complement strand
GAAGTTCGTGCATTGTCAGGTACAACAGGCGCATCGGCGAAAGATGCGGATGTGTTCTTATCGAGCCTGACTCAGAGCTCCTCTCAGCTTGGTGATTTAAATCAAACCTTGTCTGGCCGGATAGATCAGGTCGCGGGTGATACCGCAGAGACCATGGATAACCTTGGTACGCAACTGGCACGAATTGGGGAGACACAGTCTGATCTTGAAGCCGCCAACTGGCGCTCTAAGCTTGAGCTGGCGATGATAGATGAGACCTTCCTGCGCAGTGATATCATAAAGTTTGTCAACAGCCCGGATCAGCCAGTGCCTCCTTCGGTCATATCATCCGAAGAATGCGGTATCGGTAAATGGTATTACTCGGACAATGTCCGCCAGGAGTTCAAAGGAAACCGCTTGTTTGTGTCGCTTGAAGTGCCGCACAAACGGGTACATGAACATGCCGAAGCCGCCGTCGAGCAGGCTACGCAAGGCAATGATAAAGCAGCCCGTGAGCAGATAGCGCTAATGGAAGAACAGTATCTTGTTGTTGAGCAGGTATTGTTGAAGTTGACAGGAGCATTGGATTAGAGGCTGGGATGGTAGTGCGGATAAGTGAGGTTCCTATTCCGTAAGTTCCGTATTTCACTTACCCGCACTTATTTCCAAATTGAGTTATTGCGTCAGAGGTAGGCTGGCGCCGAGCAGGGCAAAGATCCCGCCACATCCCTGGTTAAAACGCTTGCCGCTGCGTTCCAGCCATGGACGTATTTTGTAGGCAACGCGGGCAAGCAGATACTCAACCGTAAATTCAACGATAGCGAATGTTGCTGCCATGACGATAAACTGGGGCAGCAGGGGCTGCTCGGGGTTTATAAACTGGGGCAGGAAAGCGCCAAAAAATAACAACACCTTCGGGTTTGAAATTGCTGCAAGCCCCCCCTGCCTGAATAGGGCCATATGACTTTTTGTCGCTTTTCCCTCAATGGGAGCGAGACTGATTGGCGGCGAGCGCCAAAGTTGAAACCCGAGCCAGATCAGATATGCCCCGCCTAACCATTTAAATACGGTTAGCACTTCCACTGATGCCAGCAATACGGCTCCGATACCGAACATAGACAGTGCAATCAGCACAATAAAGCCAAGTACACCGCCACAGATTGTCGCCAGTGTTTTTCTGTGCCCGTACATTGCGCCATGGGTGAGTGCCAACAAACCGTTGGGGCCAGGAGCAAAGGACAAGCCGATAACGGCAACGAGATAAATTAACCAGGTTTCTACAGCCATAATTGCTCCTTTCTTTCACTCAGTAATCAAAAGTGATGCGCACAGTATAGGGTGGACAGTGCATAATAATTTGGTTCTATTTAGACGTTATAGGGTAATATTAAGACTGCGATCAAGGCTGCGATGTGACGAATGGACCCCCTATGACTGAATCTGACTTTTTGAAAAGCGAGACATTACCAGCAGGGACATCACCTGACGTACGCTTTTTGCTCTTGCCACTGCCTGAATTTAATATGCTGCCGTTTGGTGGCTTCCTCGATAAGTTACGTTTTTCGGCTGACGAAGAAGATCATAGTCGGCAACGTTATTGCTCTTGGGAAATCGTTGGTCTCGACAAGGATCCGGTAATATCGAGCAGCGGTGTGCCAGTGGTGGCACAGAGAACAGCCGATGAGGTTGCGCTGGAGGCTTACGATTATTTAGTGGTGTTCGGTGGACGTAGTGCCAGAAGTAGCCAGCAACTCACGGATATTTATGGCGGTATGTTACGTGAGGCTGCTGCCAAGGGCGTGGCATTGGTGAGTATCGATAATGCGTGCTTTCTGTTTGCGGCAGCCGGGTTGTTAAATGATCATAGTGTTGCGGTTCATTGGCGGCATATTCAGGAGTTTCGTACTGCCTATCCGAGAATTGCTGTTAAAACAGAACAGCTCTATTGCATTGACGGTAAACGGATTAGTTGTGCCGGCGGTAGTGCCGCGGTGGATTTGGCTGTCGAGTTGGTGGCACGTCACTGTGGTAGGGCCAAGGCATTAAAGGGGCTGGCTGATATGCTGGTGGACGAGGCACGTGGCCAGCTGCATCAGCTCAAATCTCTGGATGAAGATATACGGGCTAATAATACGGCCGGGCGGCATGTCGGACGAGCGATCAGTTTGATGCGCCAGTTACTGGCCGAGCCCAAGACGGTCGATGAACTGGCCGATATGCTGGCTATCAGCCGACGACAGCTCGACAGGTTGTTTAAACAAAGTTTGGGTCTGACGGCAAGAGAGTACTGGGCTGAAATGCGCCTGAAGCATGTCCACTGGCGGGTGATTAACTCTGATCATAGCTTGCAGCACTTGGCTGACGAAGTTGGGGTTCAGGATGTCAGTTATCTGTGCAAACTATTCCGTAAGCGTTACGGGATCAGCCCGAGCAAGTTGAGAAAGTCGAGTGCCTAGCTGTGATATGAGTTAACAATACGATTATCAAAAGCTGGTATTGTTGGGCGTTCTTACTACAGCTAAGCGTCTGTTATAAATCATAGTGCGAAGGCATTATCGAGCCTTTCGAGACGTTGGCTGCCGATACGGACTCAAGGATGCGAGGTGTTTGATGGCTGCTGTGTACTGGATGGTGGGAACCTTACTGTCTTTTTCTTTGATGGCCATTGGTGTCAGGGAGCTTGGTGATCGTATCTCGCCATTTGAGATGCTCTTTTTCCGTAGCCTGATCGGATTGGCGGTGATTGTATTTATTGTGTTTTATCACCGTCAGCAGAGGTTGCTGAAAACAGAGCGTGCAGCGTTGCAATTTGGCCGGAATCTTATGAACTTCCTCGGTCAGTATTGTTGGTTTCTCGGTATTACCTTGCTGCCGCTGGCTGAAGTGTTTGCGCTGGAGTTTACGGTTCCGCTGTGGACGCTGATGATTGCCTGCGTATTTCTGGGGGAGAAACTGACCAGGGTTAAGCTTGCCTCGCTTGGTCTGGGGCTGTTGGGAGTTATCGCTATTATTCAACCGACAACCGCGGTATTCAACCCGGCATCCTTAATTGTATTACTGGCCGCAGTCAGTTTTGCGGCTTCATATGTAGCGACCAAGTCGCTTTCTTTGACCGAGTCTCCGATAACTATCCTGTTTTACATGTCTCTTATCCAGTTACCGATTAGCCTGGTGTTGATGCTGCCTGATTGGCAGACCCCGCAAGGGGGCGAATGGCTGTACTTGCTCATCGTTGGACTCACCGGCTTATCTGCTCACTACTGCATTGCCAAGGCCATGCAGTACGCTGATGCCAGTGTGGTTGTGACACTCGATTTCCTGCGTCTGCCGCTGATTGCCGTGGTCGGTATGTTGTTCTACGGCGAAGCCGTTGAGCTGGCGGTTATGGCGGGTGGCTTGCTGATGGTTGTCGGTAACATTATCAATGTCAGGGCGAGCAATAAGCGAGTGAGCCTTGATAAGGCAGCGACAGAAAGCTAGATAATCAACTACGTCCGTGTAGTTGTTCTTCTTCAAACTCAATAACGGTTTAACAGAGCTGCTTGATGATTCGAGCCGGTGAGCCGCCTACCAGGGTATCAGGCGGAACGTCTTTGGTGACGGTCGAATTAGCGGCGATCACAGAGCGGGCACCGATGGTGACACCTTGGCAGATCACTACCTGGCCGCCGATCCATACGTCATCCTCAACCACAATAGGTTTGCAGGTAGTTTCCCAGCGGCGTCGGCTTTGATAGTCCAGTGAGTGGGTTGGGGTATAAAATTGGGCATTTGGACCGATGAGTACGTTGTCGCCAATATGGATTTCGGTGTTATCGAGCATGGTAACCCCCATATTGACGAAGGTATTGTGGCCGATATGGATTGTTTTACCGAATTCACACAAAAAGGGTGGCGTCACGATACTGCCTGCGCCGAAGGAGCCTAATAGTTGTTTCATCAAATCTTGCAGGGTATCGCCGGGATTATTGTTTATTTGTTGTTTCAGGGCCGCAGCATGGTTTCTGAGTGCGGTGATCTCCGGATCGAAACCGTCAAAGTCTTCGCCGTTTACCATTTTTTCGAATTCGGTCATCGTTTACCTTCGCTGGATATGAGGACTCTGTCTGTCATGATGCATTAGGCTCGCGCAGAGCGTTTGGCTATCAGGGTAAATTTGTAGTCTGTCGATTTGAAGAAGTTGCGACTGTACTCAAATACCGTTCCGTCGGCCAAATAACCCTTGGTGATCTTTTCTATGATTGGCTGATCTGCCGGGATCCCAAGTTGCCTAACGACTTCCTCGTTAGGCAATACTGGAATGATCTCCTGTTCGCTGCGATCGATCACCATCTTCTTTTTCCCTTCGATGTAGTCGTATTTGGATCCTTGCATGACTTCATAGGTCAAATCCGGAAACAGGGATAGCGGAAGCCAGGTTTCTTCAAGCGTGACAGGGTTATTGTCGATAAAGCGCACCCGCTTGACATAAAAAATACGTTCGTCGTCGGCGATTTCGAGTGCTTCAGCGATTGATATTGAAGGCGTCGTGATTTCAAAAGCCAGTACTTCACTGTGAGTTTTCACGTTGAGGTGACTGAGCTTCTCGTAGAAGCTGGTGTACTGATAAATATCGTAGTTGACCTTGCTTTCTTTGACGTAGGTGCCGCTGCCCTGAACACTTTCCAATACATCTTGTTCAATCAGCAGTTTCAAGGCCTGGCGAACGGTAACACGACTTACCGAGAACTCCTCCCGTAACTGCGCTTCGGTCGGCAGGGCATCTCCTGGCTTGTATTCACCGGATTGAATTTGTTCCCTTATTGCGTCAGCGATCTGACGGTACATAGGAAGGCGTGCCACATGTCTCTCCTAAAGTAAGGCAGGCTGCCTTACCACAACTTATAGTTAAGCAATGTGTTTATATTACCGCTAAAGCCGTTTTAAAGGAAGTTGTTCCATACAACATGGTTTAAATGGTAATACAACATTAATACCTATCTTATACATTGTGTGAATGGGATCACAGTAGCCTTCAAATTAATAGGTATTATATTTGTATTAATACAACTACAGGCGTTCCCACGCCATCTTGGAAGACGGTACTGAGGAAAATATGAAACTGACGACCCTGACTAACAAGGCGCTCATTTCGCTCCAGACAACGTTTGAGAGCAGAGAAGCTGCCATTTACGCGCTTGCTGAGAAACTGGATCAACAAGGCAAGCTCCATGACAAACAGGCTTATCTCGATGCGGTGTTTGCCCGAGAAGAGCAAGGCCCTACTGCACTTGGTGAAGGCTTGGCGGTTCCCCATGGCAAGACTGATGCCGTTAAGGAAGCCGGTTTTGCGGTAGCTACACTGAAACAAGACCTTAAATGGAAAGGGATCGACGAGGACGAAGATGAAGATGTTAATTTAGTCTTCCTGATTGCGATCCCTAACGCCGAGGCAGGCTCGACTCACATGCACCTGCTGACCGAGCTGACAACAACGCTGGTGGACGACGATATCCGCGAGGCGGTACTGAAAGCCAGCTCGGCAGAAGAAGTGATGGCATTGCTAGACAGCAATGAAGAAGCATCTCAGCAAGATGTTGATGATACAAATAACAATACAAATTCAGAGCGACCAACCATTGTCTGTGTGACGGCCTGTCCTGCAGGTATTGCACACACCTATATGGCGGCTGAATACCTTGAAAAAGCAGGGAAAAAACTGGGCATTAATGTTCATGTCGAAAAACAGGGAGCCAACGGTATTGAAGGCCGTCTGACTGCCGAACAGTTGAACAAGGCTGATGCCTGTGTCTTTGCCGCAGAAGTGGCAATTAAAGAAGTTGAACGATTCAACGGTATCCCGCGCGTCGAAACACCGGTGGCTGAACCGATTCGTCATGCCGAGCGGATTTTGAATGATGCGATGGAGGCGGCGAAGAATGGCTCGACGGAAGAGCGTGTTGCCGCAACCAGCGACAAGCCTAAAAAGCTGCCGCTCAAAACTGAACTGAAACAAGCATTGCTCAGCGGTATATCCTTTGCTGTTCCTCTTATAGTTGCCGGTGGTACTGTGCTGGCTGTTGCAGTTCTTATTGCTCAGATGTTTGACTTGCAAGAGCTTTATGCAACAGAAAACTCCTGGTTGTGGATGTACCGTAAGCTAGGCGGTGGCCTGCTGGGTACCCTGATGGTACCAGTACTTGCAGCCTATACGGCGTATTCACTTGCCGATAAACCGGCATTAGGCCCGGGCTTTGCTGCCGGTATTGCTGCCAACCTCATTGGGTCGGGTTTTCTTGGCGGTGTCGTCGGTGGTTTGATTGCCGGTTACCTGATGCGCTGGGTGAAAGAGAATATTCGTCTGAGCCCTGCTTTCAACGGTTTCCTGACTTTCTACCTCTACCCGGTTATCGGTACCCTGGTCGCAGGAAGCCTGATGCTGTTTGTGGTGGGCAAGCCTGTTGCTTTCCTCAACCAGGGACTGACTGATTGGCTGAACGGTCTTTCTGGTTCCAATGCCTTGTTGCTGGGTGCGGTAATTGGTTGTTTTGTCTCTTTTGACCTGGGTGGTCCGGTCAACAAAGCGGCTTACGCATTCTGCCTGGGGGCAATGGCAAACGGCGTATATGGCCCTTATGCCATCTTCGGCTCGGTGAAAATGGTATCAGCCTTTACGGTGACAGCTTCAACCATGATGGCACCGCGTCTGTTCAAAGACTTTGAAATCGAAACAGGTAAATCGACCTGGCTACTTGGCCTTGCCGGCATCACCGAAGGGGCAATCCCGATGGCGATTGAAGATCCTATCCGTGTTATTGGTTCGTTCCTTGCCGGTTCGATTGTAACGGGTGCCATTGTCGGTGCCGCGGGTATCGGTCTGTCAACGCCGGGAGCCGGTATCTTCTCTATGTTCCTACTTCACGATGCGGGTATTGGTAGCTTCATGGCTGCGGGTATCTGGTTCGGCGCGGCGATCATTGGTGCTGCTATCTCGACCATTTTGCTAGTGAGCTGGCGAGCACATGCGACAAAAAAGGGTACCTTTAAAGTGACCGCTGAAGCGTAATTTCTAAAGTTCCAAGTTAAAACAACACTATTTATGTCACATCGCTGACAACACCCCACTAGCCGGGTGCGGCTTTCTGCACCCGGCAAAGCAAGAAAACTAATCAGGTACATTATTATGGCAACATCTCGCGTTCATATTACTCCGCACATGCACTGGGATCGTGAATGGTATTTCACAACAGAAGAATCGCGAATTCTGTTGATGAACAACATGGAAGAAATTATGACTCGTCTGGAATCGGATCCAGACTACAAATTCTATGTACTTGATGGACAAACTGCAGTACTTGAAGATTATTTCGCGATTAAACCACAAAATGAAGAGCGTGTTCGTAAGCTGGTTCAGGCCGGTAAGCTGATTATTGGCCCGTGGTATTCACAGACAGATACCATGCAGGTGTCGGGTGAGTCCATCGTTCGTAACATGATGTATGGTATCCGCGACTGCCTGCGTTTTGGTGAGCCGATGAAGATTGGCTACCTTCCGGATTCATTCTCGATGAGCTCGCAGCTTCCTATGATTTATAACGGCTTTGGGATTGACCGTGCAATGTTCTGGCGTGGCTGCTCTGAGCGCCATGGTACCGACAAGACTGAATTCCTCTGGCAGAGCAATGACGGCAGTGAAGTAACAGCCCAGGTACTGCCGCTGGGTTATGCGATTGGTAAATATCTGCCGCAAGATGAAGAAGGGTTGCGCGCGCGCCTGGATAAATACTTCCCGGTGCTTGAAAAGCCGTCGGTAACCAAGGACATCCTGCTACCTAACGGCCACGATCAGATGCCTATTCAGCAGGATATCTTCGAGGTAATGGACAAGCTCCGTGAAATCTATCCTGATCGTGAGTTTCACATGAGTCGCTACGAGGAAGTCTTCGAGCGTATCGAGGCATTGCGTGACGAGCTTGATGTGGTGAAGGGTGAGTTCAACGACGGTAAATACATGCGTGTTCACCGTACCATCTCTTCAACCCGTATGGATATCAAACTGATCC
This sequence comes from Photobacterium sp. OFAV2-7, assembly GCF_022347985.1. Lineage (GTDB taxonomy): Bacteria > Pseudomonadota > Gammaproteobacteria > Enterobacterales > Vibrionaceae > Photobacterium. The sequence goes on along the minus strand of NZ_JAKRFQ010000040.1, from coordinate 7,078 downwards.
ATGCTGAAATCGAAAACAAGATCGTGAACATTCTGGAACCGCTGGCCGCCATTGCCTGGACATTTGGTTTCGAATATCACCACGGCCTGATTGAGAAAATGTGGAAAGAAAGCATGAAGAACCACGCTCACGACAGTATCGGCTGTTGCTGTAGCGACAAGGTGCATGCCGAGATCCTGAACCGCTACATTCTTGCTGACGATATGGCTGAAAACCTGATTCAATTCTACAAGCGCAAGATTGTTGATCATATGCCTGCCAAAGAAGGCTGCGACAAGTTGGCGTTCTTTAATTTGTCACCGTATGCCCGGGAAGAAGTGGTGAATACCACCATCCGTATTCGTGCCCAAGAGTTCTCGATCAGCGATGAAAATGGCAACCCGGTTGAATACTACATCTGTGACCAGCGTGAAATCGACCCGGGTCAGGTAGACCGCCAGATTGTGCATTACGGTAACTACGACCCGTTCATGGAATTCGATATTCAGCTGGCTGTTGCAGTACCGGCAATGGGCTTTACTACTTTGCATATCCAGGGCAAAGAAGCCGGCAATAAAGTAGTTGCCGAGCATAAAGAAGGCTTGCTGGAGAATGAGTTTTACACTGTAAAAGTCAATGCCAACGGCACACTGACTATCTTCGATAAGCAGGCCGGACAGAGCTACGATCAGGTACTGAAGCTGGAAGAAGGCTCGGATGACGGTGATGAGTACGATTACTCGCCGTCTCGCCAGGAGTGGTTGCTCTATTCAACCGATTTTGAAAACGATATTACGATTACGCATCAAGGATTCCAGAGCGTTGCAACTATTCGCTATCAAATGGCCCTGCCGGCAGATCTTGCGGAACGTGAAGCGAAACAGCAAAACGCCCGTATGGATGTCGAGTGTACGGTTACCCTGAAAGCCGGTAGCCGCCGGATCGATGTCGAGATGGCGCTGGACAACCAGGTTAATGATCACCGGGTAAGAGTGCTCATTCCGACGCCGTATGTCTCTGAGTCGGTTGTTGCCGATAACCAGTTTGGTTGTATTACCCGCCCGGTAGATGATCCGGAAATGGCGAACTGGGAAGCCGATGGCTGGAAAGAGGCGCCAGTACCGGTATGGCAGTTGATGAACTTTGCTGCGCTGGAAGATGGCAAGCAGGGCCTGGCAGTATTTACCAACGGGTTGCGTGAGTTTGAGGTTATTTCTTCCAAAGGTAATGAAGAAAAAGACACCATTGCACTAACGCTATTCCGCTCTGTCGGTGTGCTTGGCAAAGAAGAGTTGCTGCTTCGCCCGGGACGCCCGTCTGGCATCAAGGTTCCGACACCTGACTCGCAGATGCGCGGCAAGCTGACATGTCGCTTCGGTCTGTTTGGTTATCGCGGCAATCATATTTCTGCCAATGTGATGCAGCATGCCCGTGACTATGTCACACCGATCCACTGTTACAACAAAATCCCTTACAACGCGATGAAACTGAATGTCGGTGAACAGGATCTGCCGCTGACCTTCAGCCTGCTAGAGAAAGACATCAAGGGTGCGGTGCTAAGTGTATTGAAAAAAGCCGAGGATGAAGATGCTCTCATCATGCGTGTCTATAACCCGTCTGAAACGGAAAAAGTAAAAGATGCGGTTCGATTCAACCGCCCTGTGACTGAGTGGTTCGAAACCCGTATGGACGAGGTCGCATTGGAAAAACAGTCTCTAACTGCTGAACAGTTTGGAGACCTTGGCCCATGCCAGGCTAAGACATTCCGTGTTCGTTTCTAGTTGGCTGTTATCCGTGATTTGCCGGGCAGAGATGTCCGGCCGTTTTTTGAAAAGACTTCATTGAATCACGGCTTTTGACAATAAAAGCACAGGTTCAGACAGGAAAATCCGTATGATTTATAAATTGGATAATATCATTCAAAATTATCCTTGGGGCAGTACTACCGCGATGAATGCCTTGTTTGGGATAAGTAACCCTGATAGCTTGCCGCAGGCCGAACTGTGGATGGGCGCACACCCGAATGGCTGTTCAAAGATAGTCAATAACGGCAGTTCCCAGTTGCTTTCTGAGTGGATCGAGGCATCGCCGGAGCAGGTACTGGGTCGTTATACCTGTGATAAATTCGGTGAGCTGCCATACCTGATGAAGGTATTGTCGGCCGATAAGCCGCTATCAATCCAGGTTCATCCGAAAAAATCCAAAGCGGTAGAGGGATTTGAGCGTGAAAATCAGGCTGGGATCCCGCTAAGTGCGCCGGAGCGTAACTACAAAGATCCTAATCATAAGCCTGAGCTGGTCTACGCCCTGACGAACTATAAGGCCATGAATGGTTTTCGGGTGATCAGCGAAATCATTGAGCTTTTTGAGCAATCTGGCTGTAGTGTCTTTCGCCCCCATGTACAGGCGTTAAATGCCTGTCAGACACCGGCGCAACTGGCGGTATTTTTCCGTACGGTTATTGCTTTGGATGGTGATGAAAAGTTAAAAGCGATTGCCCAACTGATGGATAACATCGAGCAAAAAGGCAAGGGAGAGGTAGGGAAAGAAGCATTTGCGATGGTTGCTGAATTTTCCAAGGACTATCCTGATGATGTCGGTTTGTTCGCGCCTCTTATGCTGAATGTGATTGAGCTGGAAGCCGGTGAGGCGATGTTCCTGCATGCCGAAACGCCACACGCATATGTTAAAGGTACGGGTATTGAGATCATGGCCAATTCAGACAATGTCTTGCGCGCAGGATTGACGCCTAAGCATATCGATGTCGATGAGCTATTGGACAATACCCGCTTTGAGTCGATCCCACACCAGCATTTGAGGTTGAGGCCCAAAACGAAAGGGCACAGGCAGGTTTATCCTATACCTGTCGATGATTTTAAGTTTGAGGTGCTCACCTTGAGTGATGGGTCTTTGCAGGAGACTGGGTGCCAAGAGTTCGTGTGCAGTGCCGAAATCATCATGTGTCTGGAAGGCGAGATGACACTAAGTACCAAAGGCGCTGAGATCTTATTGGCGAAGGGGGAGTCAGCGATCATTGCCGACAGTGCCGGGTCTTATCGTTACTCGGGTTACGGTAAAGCGGTGCGTGCCTTTAACTAAAATAAATAATACTAGGCCAGACAGCCCTGGCCTAGTTCAGTCATGTTTTCTTAACCCCTAATATTCATCTACCAGGCCCACTTGCTTTTCCAGCTTTTCAATAAGGACTTCGCGCTTAAAGGGTTTCGGCAGATAATCATCCATTCCGCAATCGAAGCACTTTTGAATATCGTCATCCAGAATAGAGGCGGTTAACGCAACAATGTGTGTGCGAGGGTAGCCGTTGTCATTTTCGAATTGGCGAATGGATCGGGTGGCATCGAAACCATTGAGAACAGGCATCATACAGTCCATCAGCACGAGGCCGATAGCTTCGTGATGAAGCTCATAGCATTCAATCGCTTCCTGTCCGTTATTTGCCAGAGTGTAATCGAGCCCAATCTTCTTCAAGTTGATACAGGCAACTTGTTGGTTAACTTTGTTGTCTTCGACAATGAGGACTTTCTTTCTAAGCGTTTGCGGGGCCGTTGGGGGGCTAGCTGGCTCTGGTAAGTCATGATTCACGGCTGTTGTCAGTGCTTTTTTGAGTCGGGTACCAAACAACGGGGCAGTAACAAATGCTGTGGTGTTATTTGTGGCGTTGATAATGTCACTGCTGATAGTTTCCGTATTGCGTCGAATATAAATAATAGGGTATTGAGAGTAGTTACTCTCAACGTCTTGTAACATTTCGAAATTATCAACAAGGATCAAGCCGACTTGCTGTAATGACGCAGATATGGTCGAGGCGCGTTGAACGATTGTGACATGATGACCGAAGCGCTGAACTTCATCGACCAGCAGCGTATTGGTCGTCTTGGTGAAATAAACAATATCAATTGGCTCATCGGTTGATAGCTGTTGTTCATCATTATTGAACTTAACGTCGAAATAGAACTGACTTCCCTGACCCTTATTTGAGATAAGTTGGATTTTCCCCCCCATGAGCTCAACCATCTTAGCTGAAATGGCTAGGCCAAGGCCTGTTCCGCCATATTGAGCTGACGTGTTTGCATTTTCCTGCTTAAACTCATCGAATATATGTTGTTGTTTATCCTTGTCGATACCAATTCCGGTATCGGCGACAGAAAAGTAGACCGTCGTGGATAGATTCGTCTGCGTCACCAGTTTAGCCGAGAATGTGATAGAGCCCTTTTCGGTGAATTTAATTGCATTTGAAGCAAGATTCATGATGACCTGACGGAGCTTTTGCTCGTCGGCTTTGATGTAGTTAGGCAGCGATGGGTCAAGTTCGATATGAATATCGATATTCTTTTGCTGTGCCTTGGGCGCAATCAGGGCCGCAGTATCGAATAGGATCTCTTTAACTGCGCAGGTATGCGGACAGATTTCAAGGTGGCCGGATTCAATTTTGGAGAGATCCAAAATATCATTGATAAGCATCAGCAGCGTTTGTGAAGAGGCATTAATTGTTGATAGGTAGTCCTTCTGGATGGCCGTGAGACGGGAGTCTGACAAGATTTCGGTCATCCCTAAAATACCATTGAGCGGTGTTCTGATTTCATGTGACATGTTGGCCAGGAAGGCACTCTTGGCCTTGTTAGCCTGTTTCTCGTGTTCACGGGCATTGATGAGTTGGTTTTCCAGTTTGCCCGTTTGATGAACCACATAGAGCAGAACGGCAATGATAGACAGGCACAAGACAACACCGGCAAGGAGCTTGATGAGTTCGAAATAGCTTAGCTTCTCGGCAATCTTTTGCGGAACTACAGAAAACAGCGCATTGAGTTTGTCCTCGAGTATATGAATGGTATTTCTTAACTCACCATGCCTGCCCTGGTTGTGATCGTAGCCAAATTCCTTAAAGGCGCGCTGAAGGGCATAGAAATCAAGACTAAATTGATTAAATGCGTTACTCAGTGAAGTAGAGTTGGGTGTTTGGGCGATTTCACTACTGATTTGAATCAGTGTTGAATCAATTTCTCGAAGTACATCTGCCTCGAAGCCTGAGAAAAACTGATACATCAAATCCTGCGTAGTAAGTGTCAGCTCATCTAACCGTTTATTCCTCGATGCGTTGACCTCCTTTTCCAGGCTGAGGGTGCTGTCTTTGAGCTCGTCGATTAAACCTGGTTTCTCGCCGTTTCCTCGGATTAGAACAAGCATATCAGCAAGGGTGGTGAACGTTTGGTAGTAGGTATTGACTGAATCCAGGGTAATTTGGGGATCGTAGTCAGCTGCCAGCTCGTTGGCCTGAATCGTGTTATGGATATCATTGAGGGTGATGACGATATGCTCATAAGCAGCTGTCATTTTTTCCTGGTATTGCGAGTCCACTCTTGCAATAAAATCTTTTTCATGTCGGCGCATCATCAGCATGTCATTGGATGCGTTAAGAATTTTAATTTCCAGAGAGATAAGTTGCGCTCGTTTATTGTTAAGTGTTCGCTCGGCATAGAAGAAAGTGCCGAGAAACAGCACGATGATGAGAGCACCATAGCTGAGCAGTTGTTTTATCGAGCGGGTTTGATTGTACTGAGGTGTCTGCATCGAAATCCATTTCCTTCCTGAACTGAGTACGGTAGTTAAGCTACCGTTACAATCAACACATTGATTTTTATTGTAGTTCTATCATAGAACTGTCATCGAATGCAGTATGTTAAACCGGTTGCATTGTGAAGAAAACAACCGGGGACGTCGCTGTAGGTAATGATAAGTGCCATTACTCCTTCAAAATCGTTTTCACTTCTAGTTCATTGTGCAGGGTACGGTGCACCGGGCAACGGTCGGCAATTTCCAGTAATCGCTGCTGTTGCTGCTCGGTGAGCGTCCCTTTGAGTGTGACGTAGCGGGAGAGCACTTCAATTTGGCTGTCTTTGACGTCACACTCTTCGCAGTCCTTCGCGTGCTGTCGGCTATGGTTGAGCTCAACGGTGACATCTTCGAGCGGGATTTGTTTTCGGTTGGCGTACATCCGAATGGTCATCGAGGTACAGGCACCCAATGCGGCTAACAAGTGCTCATAGGGATCAGGGCCAAGATCGCTGCCGCCGACGGATGTGGGCTCGTCGGCCAGCCATACGTGGCTGTCTGACAAGACTGTTCGGGTAAACTGATGATTCTTTTCTGCAATTAATACATGACCTTTGCTGAGCGGGTTATCTTGTCGGCCGATTGCATCTGCAGCAGTGACATAGCGTGATGACCAGGTAGCAATTGTCGATGCCACATATTCTGCATCGGCCGCGTTGGTAAGCAGGTGATCGGCACCATCGAGGCTAACAAAGCTCTTGGGGTGTTTGGCCGCCTGATAGATCTTTTCTGCTTCTTTGATAGAGACGGTTTGGTCGACGGGTGAGTGGAAGATGAGCAGTGCCTTTCTGAGTTTGGCTATCTTATCCGGCTGGTTATGCTCAGCCAGATCATCCAGAAACTGTTTTTTGATGGTAAAGGGGCGGCCAGCCAGATTGACCTCCGCGACCCCTTGCTTCTCGATGGTATCAACCTGACAGGCAAACTGCTTGGTGACATGTTGAGGATCGGCGGGAGCGCCAATGGTTACTACGCCACTGGCCTCGGGAATGGATTCGGTGGCGGCCAGCACGGTAGCTCCTCCCAGGCTGTGGCCTATCAGCAGGGCAGGCGCGCGGTAATGTTCACGCAGATAGTTCGCTGCATGGACAAGATCGGCGATATTGGACGAGAAGTTGGTATTGGCAAAGTCACCGTCACTGCTGCCGAGCCCTGTAAAGTCAAACCGAAAAACGGCAAAGCCATTCGCCGTCAGGGATCGTGCAATACGGGATGCCGATACAACGTCTTTGCCACAGGTGAAACAGTGGGCGAACAGGGCAAAGGTGTGGGGATTGCTATTTGGCAGCTCCAGTAATCCGGCGATGGATTGACCGTCGCAGCCAGTAAACTCCAGTTTGATACGTTTGGGCATAATGTTGACTCTTTGATGGGCGGGATATGAGTCAATCATAGACTACGTGATTTAGGCTTTACCGCTGATCAGCCGTCATATTTTTCTGACGATAAAAGCGCATCCATTTCGGGC